>JALQSZ010000065.1:0-7438 GCA_023264135.1 Acidimicrobiales bacterium | reverse complement strand
CGCGCAGGATGCCGCCGACGCCGGTTGCCGCGCCTTGATAGGGCTCAATGGCCGACGGGTGATTATGCGATTCGATGCGAATGGCCGCAGCGATGCCATCGCCAACATCGACGACACCGGCGTTTTCGCCAGGACCGACAAGCACCCACGGAGCTTCAGTCGGGAGTCGTTTGAGATGAACGCGAGACGATTTATAGGAGCAGTGTTCTGACCACATGACCGCGAACATCGCCAACTCGAGATGGTTGGGGTCGCGGCTCAGGATCGTGCGAATGTCTTCGTATTCGGAATCAGTAAGTCCGAGTGAACGGTGAATCGCGTCATCCATTGCGTGCAGGCTAGTGCGCTGGAACGCCACGTTTACCGGGTTTCGACGTGACCGTTGTCGGCGTGTCGGCGGTGTGATGGACTCAACGTTTATGAGCGATCCGACCTCAGAATCTTCCGAGGGCAAGCCCCGACTCGGCCTTCCGCCCGGGACGATGACCGCGAGCCACAAGCTCGCGCTCAAAGAAGGTCGCGAGCGTGGACAGATCGTGCGTCGCTACTTGCAGGCAATCGAGTCAGCAAAGCCCAAGCGCGGTCGACCCATCACGCCCGAAGGTTTGCGCAAGAGCATCGAAAAGATCGACGCCACTCTTGCAACGGAAAAGGATCCTTTGCGGAAACTTGATCTCGTTCAATCGAAGATCAAGAAGCAAAAAGAACTTGAGGAACTCGAGTCGCCGATCGATCTCGTGGCCCTTGAACAAGAGTTCGTTGGTGTGGCCAAGGCCTACAACGATTCCAAAGAACTCAGTCCCGAGGCGTGGATGGAACTTGGCGTTCCCCGCGACGTACTGAAGCGCGCCGGCATTCTGAACTGAAGATTCCGCTCACGCGATTTGTTCAGACAGACAACAACGAACGAAGCAACGGCAATCCGTCGGTACTTCCAAGCAATTCGCTCGTGGACCGTTCCGGATGCGGCATCAGACCAACAACATTGCGACCTTCGTTGCACACACCAGCAATGTCGTCGACGGAACCATTCGGGTTCACGACATAGCGCAACACAATGCGATCTTCATCGCGAAGTTGCGCAAGTGTCTCGGCATCGCAGGTGTAGTTACCTTCGAAGTGATTAATGGGAATGCTGAGCACGTCGCCCTTTTCGGCCGCACGAGTGAGCACCGAGTTCGTCGTTTCCACACGTAACTGTGCAGGTGCACAAACGAACTTCAACCCGGCGTTCTTTTGCAATGCACCAGGAAGAAGGCCCGCTTCGGTGAGTACCTGAAAACCGTTGCAAATACCGACCACTGGGCCGCCAGCAGCAGCGAATTCGGCAACCGCCGACATCACCGGTGAAAAGCGTGCGATTGCTCCGGGACGCAAGTAATCCCCGTGAGCAAAACCGCCAGGAACGATTACCGCATCGACGCCGTTCACTGTTGCATCGCCATGCCACAGAAGTTCAGGCTCGCCACCTACGAGGCGCATGGCCTCGAGCATGTCTTGCTCGCAGTTCGAACCGGGGAAGACAACGACCCCGACGCGTGAACTCACGATGCAACGCCTGCCGGTTCGAGTTCAACAATCGCGTCTTCGATCACGGGATTGGTGAGGAACCGACGACACAGATCTTCTGCTTCTGAACGCGCTGCGGCTTCATCGGCAGCGTCGATTTCAAAACGAATACTCTTCCCGACGCGCACGCCGCTGACGCCTGCAAAACCCAGTGTGGGCATGGCTCGTTCGATGGTGGAACCTTGGGGATCAGCGATCCCAGGTCGAAGACGGACTTCGACATGCACCGAGAAGATCATGCGCCCATGCTCGCACATCGACGCGAGGGCGCGGAGCAGAAGTTGGTGCGGTCGATCGTCACCCGCGCCATTCGCTAAACGAACGGCCGGTGATTCGTTCATAGGCATCGATGTAGCGAGCGCTGGTGGTGTCGACCACTTCGGCCGGCAACGGTGGCGCCGGGGGCTGCTTATTCCAGTCGAGCCCATCGAGATAATCGCGAACCGGTTGCTTATCGAACGACGGCGGTGTGCTGCCTGGCGTCCACGCATCCGCAGGCCAGAACCGAGAAGAATCCGGGGTCAGCACCTCGTCGCACAACACCAACTCACCATCGATGAGGCCAAGTTCGAATTTGGTATCGGCGATGAGAATGCCTCGTGCCGCCGCCCACTCCGCACCCTTTGTGTAGAGCTCGAGCGCAACCGAACGAGCCCGTTCCGCGAGATCGAGTCCAATCAGATCGACCGCAGCTTCAAACGAAATGTTCTCGTCGTGGCCCTCGGCGGCTTTGGTCGACGGGGTGAAAACCGGTTCTGGTAACTGTGCTGATTCGAGCAAACCTGCCGGAAGTTGCTGGCCGTGCATCGTGCCATCGGCCTTGTATTCCTTCCATGCCGAACCGGTGAGATACCCGCGAACTATGCATTCGATGGGGAGCATCTCGGCCTTGCGACACAGCATGATGCGGCCCTGCCATTCGTCGCGCTGGGCGGCAGGAGGACAGTCATCGAGCGAAGTGGAAAGCAGATGACTTCCAACGATGCCTTGGAACTTCTCGAACCAGAAGGCCGACATCGCGGTGAGCACGCGACCCTTGTCCGGAATCGGTTCGGCCATCACGACATCGAACGCACTCAGACGGTCGGAAGTGACCATGAGGAGGCGATTGTCACCCGCGTCGTAAATGTCGCGAACTTTGCCGGAATAGAGGTGGGGCAATGCGTCGGTCACGGTGGGGGCTCCTAGAGACGACGGGCGGAAAACCTCGTTAGAGGATGTCGCCCGGACGATACCCAGCAGCAGCGGGGTCTGCCGACACGAGGGTCGACACCGTGGCAACAAATGCTGCGACCTGATCGGGTGCGCAACCAACGAAGTCGATTGGATTGGCGAGCACGCCCGCGAGTTCATCGGGAGCGAGTCCAAGTCGCGGATCGGCAGCGAGACGTTCAATGAGGTCGTTGCCCTCGGCGCCGTCTTCGCGAAGTCGCAACGCAGCAGCAACCGCATGTTCTTTGATCGCTTCATGCGCCTGTTCGCGACCAACACCGTTTCGCACTGCAGCCACAAGCACTTTGGTCGTTGCGAGGAAGGGCAGGTAGCGATCGAGTTCGCGTTCGATCACTGCGGGATAGGAACCGAAGTCGGCAAGGACCGTAAGGAAGGTTTCGAAGAGGCCATCGATGGCAAGAAACGCGTCGGGCAGCGCGACACGACGTACCACCGAACAACTCACATCGCCTTCGTTCCATTGATCACCCGCGAGTGACGCAACCATTGTGAGATGCCCGCGAAGAATGGCGAGCAAACCACCGATGCGCTCGCAACTGCGACTGTTCATCTTGTGAGGCATGGCCGAAGAGCCGACCTGACCAGGACGGAAACCCTCTGTCGCCAGTTCTTGGCCAGCCATCAGACGAATGGTGAGCGCAAGATCAGCGGGACCCGCAGCTGCTTGCACAAGCGCGGACACGACATCGAGATCGAGCGAACGCGGATACACCTGACCAACGTTGGTAAGCCACGCATCGAATCCGAGGTGCGCAGCGACGCGGGATTCAAGTTGTTCGAGACGCGCGCTGTCGCCATCAAAGAGATCGAGCATGTCTTGTTGCGTGCCAACTGGGCCTTTGATGCCGCGCATTGGGTAACGGGCAAGAAGATCATCAACTCGGTAGAGCGCTTGCAACAGTTCTTCACCAGCGTTGGCGAATCGCTTACCGAGTGTCGTTGCTTGTGCGGGAACATTGTGTGAACGACCGGTCATCACTAGCGACGCTGATTCCGCAGCACGTTCGGCCAAGCGGGCGAGGGCGGCGAGCATGCGGCCCCGAATCACCACCAACGAACGACGCACCTGCAGTTGTTCGACGTTCTCGGTGAGGTCGCGAGACGTCATCCCCTTGTGAATCTGTTCGTGACCGGCAAGCGCACAGAACTCGTCGATGCGCGCTTTCACATCGTGGCGAGTAACGCGTTCACGTGCATCGATGGAATCGAGATCAACCTGTTCGATCACTCGGCGGTAGGCATCGATCGCGTCGTCGGGAACCGCAACGCCGAGATCGCGCTGCGCTTCAAGCACCGCGAGCCACAGTTCGCGCTCAAGGACGATCTTCTGTTGCGGCGACCACAGTTGGACCATCTCGGCGCTCGCATAACGAGCAGCAAGCACATTGGGCACAGACGTGGACGCCATTCGGTCTCCTCAAGGGCCCAAAACGGGCACCTCTTTAGGATACGACGACCCCGAGGCCGACCCGGCGCGATTTCCCGATTAGGGCTTTGCGCGACGAGCGCGATCATCGAGCAACTTGGCCTGAAGATCAGTATCGGTAATTGCCAGCATCTCAACGACAAGAAGTGCCGCGTTAACCGAACCGTCGATGGCAACGGTGGCGACAGGAATACCCCGAGGCATCTGCACGGTGGAATACAGCGCATCGACACCGTTGATGGCACCACCAGAAAGCGGCACACCGACCACCGGAAGCGTGGTGTGTGCTGCAACCACGCCAGCAAGATGAGCAGCCATACCTGCGCCACAAATAAAGGCGACATAGCCGTTCTCGCGTGCCGACGTCGCAAGCGCCGTTACTTCAGCCGGGTTTCGATGGGCGGACATCACGTGAACATCGGCTTGGATACCGAATGCTTCGAGCGTGTCGGCCGCGCCCTGCATCTTGTCGCGATCGTTGGGCGAGCCCATGAGAACAGCAACCTTCATCGGGATCCTCCATCAGTTGAGGCCGCAGCGGCCGAAGCAATGTCGTTGCGATGATGCAGTCCGGGCCAAGAAATCTTGCCGACCGCTTCGTAGGCAGTCTGCCGGGCTTCAGTGAGATTGGCACCCTGGCCTGTCACCGTGAGCACTCGTCCACCAGCGGTGACAAGTTGACCCTGCTCATTCGCGCCGACGCCAGCACAGAACACCGTTGCGCCTTGAACGGCGTGCGCGTCATCAAGACCTTCGATGACATCGCCTGATCGAACATCACGCGGGTATCCCTCGGCGGCGCACACCACTGTGACCGCGGCGCCGTCGTCGAAGGTGGGCGGAGCGCCAAGTGCACCCGACGCTGCAGAAGCAAGGAGTTCCCCGAGGTCGCTCGTGAGTCGGGGCAGCACGACCTGTGTTTCCGGATCGCCGAAACGCACGTTGTATTCGAGCATCTTTGGACCGGTGGGCGTGAGCATGAGACCGGCGTAGAGAACACCGCGGTAGTCGATGCCGATCGAGCGCAAGTACTGAAGCGTCGGAAGCACACCGTCGTTCATCACCGCGTCGATCACCGATTGATCAGCGACTGGAACAGGTGAATACGCGCCCATCCCACCGGTGTTTGGTCCCGCATCGCCGTCACCAACGCGTTTGAAGTCTTGTGCCGGAGCAAGCGCAACCGCGTTCGTGCCATCGCAAATTGCCAGCACAGAAACTTCGGGGCCGGTGAGTCCTTCTTCAATCACAAGCGTGCGACCCGCGTCGCCAAATGCGTCACCAGAGAGATACTCGAGTACTGCTGCGCGAGCTTCTTCGAGCGACGTCGTGACAATGACGCCTTTGCCTGCAGCGAGACCGTCGGTCTTCACGACGTACAAACCATCAAGGGTGTCGAGAAAAGCGAATGCAGGTTCTGCTTCCGTGAACGTTCCGTGTCGCGCCGTAGGAACACCGGCAGCGACAAGGACCTCTTTCATCCACGCTTTCGAACCTTCAAGACGCGCACCGTCGGCACCCGGTCCAAACACCAATTTGCCTGCAGCACGAAGTTCATCGGCAAGACCAGCAACCAACGGCGCTTCCGGGCCGATCACATAGAGATCGGCATCAATCTCTGTTGCAGGTGTTGCGACAGAACCAGGAATTCCTGGATTGCCCGGCGTGACAATGACTTCGTGATGACGTCGCAGCACCGTCGCAAGCGCATGCTCGCGACCACCAGAACCGACGACGCAAACCTTCATCAGTCGTTGAAGTTCAGATACTGATCGCGACCAGGACCAACGCCGACAAGACCAATCGGCACACCGATCTGCTCTTGCAAGAACGCGACGTAGTCGTAGGCCTCTTTTGGAAGTTCCTCACGCGTGGTCACACCGGAGATATCGGTCTTCCAACCGGGGAACTCGGCATAGACCGGCGTGACTTCGTGCAGCACCGACTGGTGATACGGAAGATGCGTGAACGTTTCGCCGTTGAGTTCATAGGCGATGCACACCTTGATCGAATCGAAGGTGTCGAATACGTCGAGCTTCGTGAGTGCAATTTCAGAAAGTGAATTCAAACGAACCGAATGACGCAACATGACAGCGTCGCACCAACCTGTTCGGCGACGGCGGCCAGTGTTCGTTCCATATTCATGACCAATATCAATGAGCGCGTCGCCGATTTCATCGGTGAGTTCGGTCGGGAACGGGCCAGAACCAACGCGGGTTGTGTAGGCCTTCGCGATACCAACAACTCGATCGATATAACGCGGACCGATTCCCGCGCCGGTGCACGCGCCGCCAGCAACTGGGTTCGATGACGTCACGAACGGATACGTGCCGTGATCGAGATCAAGGAAGGTTGCCTGCGCGCCTTCGAGCAAAACGTTTTCGCCAGCCTCAAGCGATTCGTGAATGAGATTCACCGAATCGGTGATCATCGGCGCAAGACGAGGCGCACACACATCGAGATACTCCGCGGCGATGGCATCGCCATCGAGAGGAAGCTGATTGAACACCTTCGCGAAAATCGCGTTCTTCTCTTTGAGAGCAACGTCGAGCTTCTCGCGGAAGATTTTCGGATCAAGAAGATCCTGCACCCGCAAACCAACACGAGATGCCTTGTCGGCATACGCCGGCCCGATGCCGCGCTTAGTCGTGCCGACCTTGTTCTTTCCAAGACGGCGCTCGGTGAGCTTGTCGAGTTCTTGGTGATACGGGAGGATCAAATGCGCATTGCCGCTGATCTTCAGCTTCGAGGTATCGACGCCTTTGCCCTCGAGCATGTCGAGTTCTGCGATGAGCACGCGAGGATCAACGACCACGCCGTTGCCGATGACCGGCGTGATGTGGGGATAGAGGATGCCGCTGGGGACCAGCTGCAATTTGAAGGACTCGCCATCGACCACGAGGGTGTGGCCCGCGTTGTGGCCACCTTGATAGCGGACGACGAGATGTTGATCGCGGGCGAACAGGTCGGTGAACTTGCCCTTGCCCTCGTCACCCCATTGGGTTCCGACGACGACGGTTGCTGGCACGGTGACTCCTCGGAATCGCCTGGAAGGGGACGGACAACCCTACCCGGCCAACCATCTGAGGCTTTAGTGGAATTCGATGCGATTCGAATTCAGGCGCCGGAAACGAGGTGACGACGCCCGAAGAGGAACGCCAGCCCATAGAGCACCAGGACAACCCAGATCAGGTTGCGATAGCCGAGGAT
>JALQSZ010000064.1 GCA_023264135.1 Acidimicrobiales bacterium | reverse complement strand
AACGAATCCTTCACGATGTCTATGAATCATTCATGCGCGATGTACTCGCGATGCCCGTAGTGGTTGGTCGTAAGACGGCAAAGGAACGCTTTGCTGGCGCAACCAACACGATGACCTGCGAAGCGATGATGGGTGACGGAAAAGCCTTGCAAATGGGCACGAGTCATGAACTCGGTCAGAACTTCGCAAAGGCATTCGACATTCAGTACCTCGACAACGAGGGAACGCAACAACACGCATGGACAACATCGTGGGGCGTTTCAACTCGCATGGTTGGCGGGCTCATCATGTGTCACGGAGACGACAACGGTTTGCGAATCCCACCCGCACTCGCGCCAGTACAAGTTGTTGTGCTTGCCGTTCGCGACGACGACGCGGTCATTGAACGTTGTCGTGCACTTGCGGACGAACTTGCCGATGCTGGCATTCGGGTTGAACTCGACATTCGCGTTGAAACCTCGATGGGTCGACGAGCCACCGACTGGGAACTCAAGGGTGTGCCCGTTCGCCTCGAACTCGGACCGCGAGACCTCACCGAAGGTGTTGTCACCCTTGCCAACCGATTCAGTGGGGCGAAGGATGCGGTTGCGCTCAATGGGATCGCGGCAACGGTCGCTGCGGCACTCGATGCGGGTCAGGCGCAATTGCTTGCCGAAGCCACTGCCCGTCGCGACTCGCGCACGGTCGATGTCGCGACCATCGCCGAGGCCGCTGAAGCTGCCGCCATCGGATGGGCCCGAATCCCGTGGTCCAGCCTGGGCACCGACGGCGAGGCCGAACTGGCCAAGTCGAGTGTCACGGTCCGCTGCCTGGTCATGCCCGATGGCTCGTTGCCGGCTTCCGATCACGCCGATGGTGCGATCGCCATCGTCGCTCGCTCCTATTGAGCGCCGGTTGATCCACGATTGATTCACACGAAAAACACGGCCTGAACAGGGTTTTCTTCGGGTTTCGATCGGGTTCTGCCCGATTCCCGGGTGGTCGTTTTGGGGCCGAGGGGTCTACACTCTCGGGATCGCAATCGTTCGGCAGTACTGACGAAGGCGTGGGCTTCTCGCCCACGCCTTTTCTTTCGGCCGAATTCAGGTTGTGGTCGTCCGCAGTTTGTGATCTTTGAAACCCTTTGAAAGGAGGCCAGCAATGAGCGTGTCCGCACGTGTACGAGCACTTATCGAACCATTGGTGGCCGCTGAGGGTCTCGAACTGTTCGATCTCGAACAAGCTGGTCCCGTTCTGCGAGTGACTGTCGATCGTGAAGGTGGCGTCAGCATCGACGACATCACCAAGACCACTCGAGCAATCTCGCGTGCGCTCGACGAACACGATCCCATTTCGAGCAGTTTCACGCTCGAGGTTTCCAGTCCTGGTCTTGAACGCGTGTTGCGCACGCCGGCTCACTACGCGTGGGCAGTTGGTCGCACCGTTGCAATCAAGACGTTCCCGAATCATCCGGTTGGTCGCCGTTTCGCTGGCACCGTGACCGGTTCGACCGATACCACGGTCACTGTTGCGCTCGACGAACCACTGGGGGAGAGCATCACGCTCAACCTCGGCGAAATCGAAAAGGCGCGCACCACATTCGTTTGGGGTCCCGCACCGAAACCGGGCGGACCAAAGAACGGCGCGAAAGCGGCGAAGAACACGCCGAAGGACACGCCAAAGAAGTCAAAGGTCAAGAAGGACGCGTCGAACGCGTCCCCGAAGGAAGAGAAGGTCCAGTCGTGATGAACTCCCCTGATCTCATCGAGGCCCTACAGGCACTCGCCATCGACAAGGGAATCTCGATCGACACGCTGTTCGGCGCACTCGCCGACGCGTTCGAATCGGCCTACAAACGTCTGCCGAATTCGCAGGAATACGCGTGGGTCATCATCGATCCCGATACCGGCGAGATCCGTGTGATGGCGCAGGCCCTCGACGACGACGGCATCCCCGAAGGTGAAGAGTTCGATGTCACCCCGCCGCCCGAGGTGTGGGGTCGCGTCGCAGCGCAAACGATGAAGCAGGTCATGAACCAGCGCATTCGTGAAGCCGAGCGCGAAATGAAGTACGAGGAATACGCAGGCCGCGAGGGCGACATCGTCACCGGCATCATCCAGCAGACCGATGCGCGCTACACGCTGCTCGATCTCGGACGCGTTGAAGCACTTATGCCGCAGGCCGAACAGGTTCCCTACGAGCGTCCCGAGCCCGGTGCGCGCGTGAAGGCCTACATCGTCGAGGTGCGCAAGACCGCGAAGGGTCCGCAGATCGTTACGAGCCGTACGCATCCCGGTCTCATCAAGCGACTGTTCGAACTCGAAGTTCCCGAAATCGCCGACGGCGTTGTCGAAATCAAAGCCTGTGCTCGTGAACCAGGAGCACGCACCAAGATCGCCGTGTTGTCGAACGACTCGAATGTCGATCCCGTTGGCGCATGCGTCGGTGCGCGTGGCGCTCGCGTTCGCATGGTCGTGAACGAACTTCGCGGTGAAAAGATCGACATCGTTCCGTTCTCCGATGAACCTGCCGATTTCGTCATGAAGGCGTTGTCGCCGGCCAAGGTCAAGGAAGTTCGAATCCACGAAGACACCGGCACCGCCGAGGTCATCGTTCCCGACTACCAGCTCTCACTGGCGATCGGCAAGGAAGGGCAGAACGCTCGCCTTGCTGCTCGACTCACCGGTTGGCGCGTCGACATCAAATCCGAAACCCAGCTCGCCGAAGAAGAGGCCTACGCCAATCAGGATTGGGCCGAGGGTGAATGGGTCGTCGATCCGGAAACGGGCGAACAGGTGTGGCAGCCCGCTGAAGGTGGCGAGGCAATGTCGGCCGAGGCGTACGCCCAAGCTGCAGAAGATGTTGAAGAAGCAGTTGCCGAAGCCGAGGTTGTGGCCGAAGCAGAGGCCATCGTCGAAGCTGCCGAGGCGGAGGCTGCGGAAGAAACCGGAACGGAAGATCCGGCGTAATCGTCACCATTCCTCGCCCGGCGTGTTGCCGTGCGAGGATAAAGACCCGTTCCGCGGCCTTGTCGCGGCGGGTCGAGCCCATCTGACGCTTTGTTTGGTGGGTCCCGAACCACGATCACTGAGGTAGCAGTTGCCGTCCAACATCCGTGTGTACGAGCTGGCACGAGAACTAGGTCTCACCAATAAGGAGACACTGGATCTGTGCGTCGCGCTCGGGATCGGCGTGAAGAGCCACTCTTCGAGCGTCGTCGAAGCACAAGCTGATCGCGTTCGCCGTAAGGCCGAGCGTGAAGGTCTTGTGCGCGATGTGCAGCCAGAAGAGCCTGAAGCTCCGGCCAAAAAGGCAGCGGCGAAAAAGACCGCTGCGAAGAAAGCACCGGCCAAGAAGGCCGCGGCAAAGAAGACCGCCGATGAACCGGCCGAGGCCGAGACTCCGGTCGCGCCCGCCGAACCTGAACCGGTTGTTGTCGACACACCTGTTGCCGAAGTGGAAACGGTCGCGCCTGCGCCCGAACCCACTCCGGAACCAGCCCCGGCTCCTGCGCCGAAACCCGCCGCGCCGAAGCGAGTGATCTCGTCTTCGGGCAGTGCCGGACCCCGACGCGAAGCACCTGCAGCTCCCGCTGCACCCGCTCCTGCAGCGCCAGCTTCCGAGGCGCCCGAGGCACCGAGTGCGCCAGCACCTACGCCCGCACCGGCGCCAGAAGCTCCCGCGGCGCGCGCGCCGATGCCGCAGCGTCCTCCGACCTCATCGACGGGCAAGCCCATTCCGCCTCCGCCCGGCGCTCGTCCTCCGATCTCGTCCACGGGTAAGCCCATTCCGCCTCCTCCCGGTATGCGTCGCGAAACGCCTGCCCCCGGTGCGCGTCCTGGCGGCCGTCCCGGTGGTCCCGGTGCTGGTGGCGGCGCAGGTCGCCCAGGTGGCGGTGGCTTTAATGGTCCACGTCCTGGTGGCGGCGGTGGCTTCAATGGCCCGCGTCCCGGTGGTGGCCCCGGTGGCGGTGGCCCCGGTGGTGGTTTTGGTGGCCCCGGTGGCGGTGGCCCCGGCGGTGGTCGTCCCGGTGGCGGTGGCCGTCCCGGTGGTGGCGGTCGACCCGGCGGTGGTCCTGGTGGACCGCGTCCGAAGCGCAAGGGTCGTCGTCGTCGTAACCGCGATGAACTTCAGCCGATCGATGCACCGAGCTACACGCCTCGTGAAGCACCGATCCCCACTGGTGAAGTTGTCGTAGAACGCGCGTCAACCGCGCAGGACCTTGGCCCGAAGATGAATCGCACGGCGGCCGACGTCGTTCGCTTCCTCATGCAACAGGGCGAAATGGTGACCGCGACACAGTCGCTGAGCGACGACATGATCGAACTCTTTGCTGCCGAAATTGGCGCAACGATTCGTCTTGTTAATCCCGGTGAAGAACAAGAAGTCGAGCTGCAGAAGTTGCTCATGCTCGAAGAAGATGTCGACGACGCGACCTACGAAGCGTGGCCGCATCGTCCGCCGGTGATCACCGTGATGGGTCACGTCGATCACGGTAAGACCAAACTTCTCGACCAAATTCGTAACGCCAATGTTGTTGCAGGCGAAGCCGGTGGCATCACCCAGCACATCGGTGCCTACCAAGTCACGCAAGACGGTCGCGCCATTACGTTCCTCGACACACCTGGTCACGAAGCGTTCACCGCTATGCGTGCTCGCGGTGCCGATGCAACCGATGTCGTCATCCTTGTGGTCGCCGCCGACGACGGTGTCATGCCGCAAACGATCGAAGCCATCAATCACGCGAAGGCAGCCGACGTTCCGATCATCGTTGCAATCAACAAGATCGATCGTGAAAACGCTGATCCCACTCGCGTGATGCAGCAGCTTTCGGAACACGAACTCGTTCCCGAAGCATGGGGCGGCGAAACCGTCATGGTCGAGGTCTCTGCACTGCAAAACCTCGGCATCGACGATCTTCTCGAGAACGTGCTCATCATGGCCGACCTTGAAGATCTCCGAGCCAACCCTGAAGGTCGCGCTCGCGGCGTTGTTCTCGAATCGAACCTCGACATTGGTCGCGGTCCGGTTGCCACCGTGCTTGTGCAACACGGAACGCTGCGCGTCGGCGATCCCATGGTTGCCGGTGCGGCATGGGGCCGTGTTCGCGCCATCATCGACGACAAGGGCAACCAAATTAAGGAAGCCGGCCCTTCGTCTCCGGTGCAGGTCCTTGGTCTTTCCGACGTTGCAATTGCAGGCGATCGATTCGTTATCGCTCCCGACGAAAAGACCGCATCGAAGGTTGCCGCGACACGCGAGCACTGGTTGCGAGTTGCGACCATTGGTCGTGAAGCGCATGCAATGAGCGGTGGCGCCAAGCTCGAAGACATCTTCCAGCAGATTCAGGCCGGCGAAGCAGCAACGCTCAACCTCATCCTCAAGGCCGACGTCACTGGTTCGCTCGAAGCGCTCACTGAAAGCCTCAAGCGTCTCGAACGCGACGAGGTCAAGCTTGCATTCGTGCATCGCGCTGTGGGTGGCATCACCCAGAACGACGTGCAGCTTGCGGCGACCTCAAACGCCACGATCATCGGATTCAATGTCCGACCCGATCGTCAGGCTCGCGAACTGGCCGACACCGAGCACGTTGAAATTCGTGCGTACGAAATCATCTACCAGGTGCTTGAAGATATTGAGAAGGCCATGCTTGGTCTTCTCAAGCCTGAGTACGAAGAAATCGTTACCGGTGAAGCTGAAGTCCGAGAGATCTTCCGTGTGCCAAAGGTCGGCGCAATCGCTGGTTGCTATGTCACCAATGGTCAGATCACTCGCGGTACCAAGGTTCGTTTCCTTCGAGAAGGAACGATCATCTGGAAGGGTTCGGTCGCGTCGTTGCGTCGCTTCAAGGACGATGTCCGCGAAGTTGCCGCCGGATTCGAGTGCGGTATCGGTCTCACCGATTTCCAAGACCTCAAGCCGGGCGACATCATCGAAACCTACGAAGACCGCGAGATCCCGCGCACCTAAGTTGTCCGACGGCATGCCGTCGGGAGTTCTTGGGGTCAATCAGGAGGCGTTTGCATGAGTCGACGAAGCAACCATGGCTCGGCCCGTCAGTACCCGCGTACCGCTCGTCTGAACGAGTTGTTGCGCGAGATCATCGCGGGCGAACTTGAGCGTATGGACGACGACCGACTGCATCTCGTCACAGTGACATCAGTCGATATTGAAGGCGATCTTCGTCACGCCAAGGTGTATTTCGATTCGATTCAAGATGAAGAAGGCGACGATGAAGTTCTCGAAGCCTTCGGCGAGATTCGTTACAAGTTGCAATCAGCGATTGGTCGCGAAGCGCGAATGAAGCGCACGCCGGAACTCTCGTTTGCTCCCGATCCCGCGGTTCGTGCCGGGGCTCGAATCGAATCGTTGTTGGCCGAGGGCCCGAAACCAGAACCCGACGCCACCGAATCGTGAGCGCCAAGAAGCGCGACAACGGGCCCGACGGGTTAGTTGTCGTCGACAAAGACGCGGGCTGGACCTCGCACGATGTTGTGGCCAAGTCGCGAGGGCTGCTCGGCACGCGAAAGGTTGGTCACTCAGGGACACTTGACCCCGATGCCACCGGTGTCTTGTTGCTCGGCGTTGGCCGGGTCACGCGATTGTTGAAGTACCTCACGGCGCTTCCGAAGACATACACCTGCGAGATCGTGTTCGGCACAGAAACCTCAACTCTCGATGCCGCCGGTGAAGTGACGGCGACACACGACATGTCCGCGTTGACATTTGCTCAGGTCGAGGCTGCGGTGCCGCAACTTACTGGCGACATCATGCAGATTCCGCCAATGGTGTCAGCAGTCAAAGTCGACGGAAAACGTTTGCACCAGTTGGCTCGCGAGGGAATCGAGGTTGAGCGCGAACCCCGCCCGGTCACGATTCATCGGTTCACCGTTTCGCCGACCGCCGATCCGTTGATCGTCCTCGCTGAAGTCGAATGTTCGTCAGGAACCTATGTGCGCACCCTCGCCGCTGACCTGGGCCATGCACTTGGTGGGGGAGCACACCTGCGCGAACTTCGGCGCACTGCGATCGGTTCATTCACATTGACCGACGCTCATTCACTCGAAGGGGTGTCGCCTGAGGTGTTGCTTACACCTGCCGAGGCCCTTCGTGACTACCCGACGGTTGTGGTTTCTGAGGCCGAACGTGTCGATGTGGGTCACGGCAAATTCCTCACGATCGATGAACGCTTCACTGGCGAAGGGCCATGGGCCGTTCTCGACGAAGACGGGCGATTGTTGGCCACGTACATCGCGCATCGAAGCGGTACGGCCAAACCCGATGTTGTCGTTGCTCCGGTCGACGGACGGTAGCGTTCGATCCGGCATGGATGTCATCTACGACAACGACGAGGTGAACTTTGCGGGGCGGGGCTCTGCGCTCACCATTGGCGCGTTCGATGGCGTGCACCGCGGACACCGTCAGGTGATTTCCACGCTTCGTGCGCTCGCCGCCGAGCGCGACCTTCGCACCGTTGTGGTCACCTTCGATCGTCACCCTGCATCGGTTGTTCGCCCTGAGTCAGCGCCGTTGCTCCTCACCGATCTCGATCAAAAACTCGAACTCCTCGCTGAATGCGGAGTCGACGCAACTTTTGTTGTGCGATTCGATGAACTGCGCTCACAGGAATCAGCATCTGAGTTCATTACGAACGATCTCGTTGACTCCCTGAATGCAAAACTCGTCACTGTTGGAAACGATTTTCACTTCGGGAACAAAC
>JALQSZ010000063.1 GCA_023264135.1 Acidimicrobiales bacterium | reverse complement strand
TTCGACCTCGGCTCGGTCTTTGGTTCGCTTCATCGGCGGCAACGAGTTCACAAAATCCCATCGGTAACTGGCCTTTGCCATGCGGGGATCAAACACCGCAACGACACCTCTATCGCTGGTGCTTCTGATGAGCCGACCTGCGCCCTGGGCGAGAAGGGTGGTGGCTCGGGGAATGTCGACGACTTTGAAGGCGTCGGCCCGTGCGCGCTCTCGTCTCGCTTGCAGCAACGGGTCGTCGGGCCGAGGGAATGGAAGTCGATCGATGGTGACGAGACTGAGCGTGGCGCCAGGAACATCGACGCCTTGCCAAAATCCCATCGTTGCGAACAAGCACGACTCAGGATCATCGGTAAATCGTTCGATGAGCGCGGGCTTCGGGAAATCGTCTTGTCCGAGAATGGGAAGGTCAACTCGTTCGCGTAGCGCTTCGACGGCGAGGTTGAGCGCGCGGTAACTCGTGAAGAGCGCCATCGTTCGGCCGCCGGCAGCGGTGATGAGCGCTTCAAGTTCATCGTGCATTGCTTCATCGAACGCTGCGCTGCGTGGATCGGGCATATGTGCCGCGCAGTAGAGAAGTGCTTGTTCGGGGTAATCGAACGGGCTTTCAACGTCGACGCGCTCAAAACGCGTGTCGGGAATTCCGAGTTGAACGGGAATCGCAGTGGGAAGGGTTGCGCTTGTGAGGACTGCAGTGGTTTGCGTCCAAAGAGTTTCATCAAGCAATTCGCCGACATCGATCGGAGCAATCCGGAGAACGGGAAACTCCTCGCTCCCTTCGATCCATGCCACTTCGCTTGCACGGATTTCCTGACAGGAGTTGATGTCGTCGATGAGTGACGTCGCCGCCTGCATCGCACGCTGCTTCCGTGCGCCGACATCGCCTTTGCTTTCGTCGGGGATCGCACGAAGTGCAGTCATGGCTTTGTCGATACGTGCTCGAGCAAGAGTCAAGATTCGTGCTGGTTCGCCGTCGACCTGTCCGCGAAGTCGCCGCCCGCGTTCTTCGGTGAGCGAATCGCGCCACAGCGCACCCAGTTCGTCGACATCGCGCACGATGTCAGGATCAGCGATGATCGCAGCGATGTTGCGAGCCAGAGCGGTGAAGCGACCAGCGGTGAGTTCAACGCCTGACGTTGCCGCAACGATGTCTTCGAGTTGGTGCGCTTCATCGATGATGACCACTTCATGTTCGGGAAGCACTGCGCCATTCGTTGCAAGGTGCATTCCGTACAGGTGAAGGTTCACCACAACGACATCGGCATCCGATGCAGCGCGACGCGCTCGTTCGGTAAAGCAGTCATCTCCCTTCGGGCACTTCGACGCTCCAGGACATTCGCGCGGTCCAACGCTCACTGCGGCCCACGCGCGCGGCGACGGCTCGATGGTCAGCTCTGAGCGATCGCCGGTGAGTGAGGTCGTCGACCACCGAGCAAGTGCGGCGATTTCCTCCGATGGCGGTTTCGGGCCGCCGATATCGAGCGCCAGTTGTTCGGTCCCGTCGGCTTCGAGTTCTCGGACTCGCTGCAAGCAGATGTAGTTCGAGCGTCCTTTGAGCACGGCGAAGGTGAACGGATGATCAAGATGCTCTGAGAGAAACGGGAGATCTTTCGTGGCGAGCTGATCCTGGAGCGTCTTGGTTGCGGTTGCGACAATCACTCGACGACCGGAAATGATGCAGGGCACGAGGTAGGCGAAGGTCTTTCCCGTTCCAGTTCCCGCTTCGACAACGAGGTGGTCGCCTTCAACGATGGATCGGGCAACGGCTTCGGCCATTTCGATCTGCCCGGCTCGTTGTTCGCCGGTTGGCAACTGAGCAGTGATCTGCTCGAGGGCCTGGCGGGTGTTAGCGACAAGTCGGTCGGCGGCACCCATGAGACGACGATGGTACCGGCGTCATCGCAGGTCGGCGGTAACGTCGCACCCGTGGACATCCCCGGTATCGACCCATCGCGCATCCCCGTGCATATTGCTGCGGTCATGGATGGCAACGGTCGGTGGGCGACGAGCCGAGGCTTGAAGCGCACCGATGGTCATGCCGCTGGTGAAGAAGCGCTCTTCGACACGGTCGAAGGCGCACTCGATCTTGGCGTCAAGTGGCTCACTGTCTACGCCTTCTCGACTGAGAACTGGCGACGCCCAACCGACGAAGTTCGTTTTCTTATGGGCTTCAACGAATCTCTTCTCGTTCGACGTCGAGACGAATTGAATGAGCGCGACGTGCGAATGCGATTCATCGGTCGTCGCGACTGGCGTGTACCCAAGCGTCTCCTTCGTCGCATGGATGAATCGGTTGAACTCACGAAGAACAACCGCACGCTCACATTTACGATCGCGTTCAACTACGGCGGCCGGGCGGAAATCGTCGATGCCGTCAAGAAGTTGGTGGCCGAAGGCGTGCCCGCCGACAAAGTCGATGAGAAAGCCATCGCCAAGCGTTTGTACGACCCCGAAATGCCCGACCCTGATTTGGTCGTGCGTACGTCGGGTGAATATCGAACTTCAAACTTCCTCATGTGGGAAGCGGCCTATAGCGAACTGGTTTTCACCGACACGTTGTGGCCCGATTTTCGTCGTGAGAATCTTTTCGACGCTGTGCGTGAATATCAAGCACGCGATCGTCGATTCGGTGGCCTGAGCCCCGAAGCCTGATCGGTTCGCCGGATGGGGAAAGGCACGATCCATCGCGACGAAGGGATTGTGCTGCGCACCTACAAGTTGGGCGAAGCCGATCGCATCGTCGTGTTTCTCACAAAAGCTCGAGGAAAAGTTCGAGCGGTCGCAAAAGGTGTGCGGAAGACGAAGTCGAAGTTCGGTTCACGTCTTGAACCGATGAGTCACTGTGTCTTGCAGTTTTACGAAGGACGCGAACTCGACATCGTCACCCAAGCAGAAAGCATCGACACGTTTCGCGCCGTTCGTGAAGACCTCGACCGGATAGGTCGTGGCGTTTCCATGCTCGAAGTGGCTGATCAGTTAGCCCAAGAAGGCGAAGTCAATCCTCAGCTGTATCGAATGCTTCTCGGTGCACTTCGCACACTCGAAACCTCCGCATCGCCACTCGTAACCCCAGCGTTCTATTGGAAGGTGTTGGCCCTTGAGGGGTATCGCCCCGAGGTCGACATTTGCGTGCAGTGCGGAGCCGACGACACGCCGCTGGTTGCGTTCGACGTCGAAAGCGGTGGCTTGTTATGCCGAACCTGTCGTCGGGGAACACCGATTTCCGCTGATGCCGTCTTCATGATGCGCCAGATCCTTGGTGGGGGACTGAACGACGCCCTCGCCGCTGGTGAGTCTCCCGAGGCTGCGGGAGTCGTGCACGAGGTCGATCAGTTGGCGACTCGAGCGGTGGAGCATCATCTCGAGCGACGGCTTCGTTCCGTCAACGTTCTCGATCACTGAATCGGTCGCCGCAACCCACGAGGCGCGTTCGCCTGCCCGCCCCTGATACCTTCGCCCCTTCGAAGGATCCATTTTTCGGGGGACGATATGGCCAGCACGACCACCGCAGACAACGGAACAACTCGACCACTTGAAGGGCTCCGAGTTGTCGATCTCACTGTTATTAATGGCGAGCTGTGCGCGAGGTTGCTTGGTGATCTCGGTGCTGAAGTCATCAAGGTCGAGCCGCCGGAAGGTTCTCCAGCACGATCATGGGCGCCCGTTCGTAAAGGTGTGTCGCTGTCCTTTGCCGTGAACAACGCCGGCAAGCTCGGCGTGGCGCTTGACCTCACTGATCCTGCCGATTTCGCCAAACTTCACGAACTGCTCGACTACTCCGATGTTGTTGTGACATCCGGTCCCGAGGTTGCCCCGGGTGTCTCGGTGCAGATGGTGGCGGAGAATCATCCGCATCTCGTTGTCGCCGCGCTGACCCCGTATGGATTGACTGGTCCCTGGTCGGGCCGAGTCGTGACCGACGAAGTGTTGTCGGCGACCGGAGGCATGACCTTCAAAGCGGGAACGATTGATCGCGAGCCGATCCCTGCTCCGAGCCAGTTCAGCAACGACGTTGCTGCTTCAGTTGCGGCGTGGGGTGTGTTGTGTGCGTTGTGGCAGCGCGAACAGACCGGTGCTGGTCAATTGCTTGACGTGTCGATCAACGAATCGCTTTCGCAATGTGCCGATTGGTCGCTGCCGAACTACACCGCTCGAGTGCTGGCTGGCGCGGGCTTCCCCGAGTTCCGCAATGGTTCGGGCCCGGTGTATCCGATCTTCAAATGTCGCGACGGATACGTGCGCCTCATTGTGCTGAGTCCGCCGCAGTGGCGCGAGATGCGCGCATGGCTCGGCGAGCCCGAGTACCTGCAGGACGAGGAATACGACACGTTCCCGGGTCGCTTCGCGATTGCTGAAGCAATTTTGAATCCGCTCTATGAGGAACTCTTCGCCGATCTTTCTGTTGAAGAGGTGTCGGCAAAGGCACAAGAGCGAGGCATTGTTTGCACGCCGGTGTACGACGCACCTCGCGCTCTTTCAAATGAACACTTCGATTCGCGTGGAACTTTCCAAACAATGGAAGTCGCGCCGGGTGTGAGTGCGAAGTTGCCCTCGGGGTATTTCGAGTTCAACGGAACTCGCGTTGGCCCCACGACGCCGCCGCCCGCAATTGGTCAGCACAACGAACAGGTCTTCGCATCGCTTGGCGAAAAGCGCACTGCATCGCCGGCGCCGGCGCCCGCACTGCCGCTTGCTGGACTTCGTGTCATGGATTTTGGTCAAGGTGCGGTGGGAGTCGAAGCCGGTCGTCTCTTCGGCGCGTACGGCGCTGATGTGATCAAAGTCGAGTCACGTTCGCATTACGACTTCATTCGTGTTGTGACCGGAACGGAAATGGGTCCGTCCTTCGCATCTTCGAGTCGCTCGAAGCGTGCACTTGGAGTGAACGCCAAGTTCCCAGAAGGTCGCCAGCTACTCCTCGACCTCGTCAAGCAGTCCGATGTCGTTATTGAAAACGTGACGACCGGAGCGATGGACGCGCTTGGTATCGGTTATTCCGACTTGTCCGCCGCCAATCCGGGTGTCGCGATGGTTGCAAGTCAGCTCATGGGTTCGCGCGGTGTGTGGGCGCATTGGCGTGGGTATGGCCCGAGCACGCAGGCACCGGGTGGACTTTCGTTTCTGTGGTCGTACGAAAACGAAGACGAGCCTGCTGGCACCGCATCAATCTTCCCCGACCATTTCGTTGGTCGACTCTCGGCTTGTGGCGCACTCGCCACGCTGATTGGTCGTGCACGCGGAACCGTTCCGGGTGGACTCGTTGAAATCGCGCAGTGCGAAGCAGTGGTGGGTTCCATCGCTGATCTTCTTGCCGCGGAATCAGTTGAGCCGGGTTCGGTTCGCCCAATGGGCATTCACACCGAACAAGCTGCTCCAGGTGCCATGTACAAGTGCGCACCCGAGGTCGATGCCACTGGCAATGAAAACGCCGAAATGTGGGTGGCGATCACGTGCCGCGATGACGCCGACTGGAAAGCACTGTGCGGCGTCATCGGACAACCTGCATTGGCTGACGACCCTCGGTATGCAACGTTTGCCGATCGAGCAGCAGCGGCGAGCGAGCTCGACGCGATCATCGGTGACTGGACGATTTCTCGTAATCGATACGAGATCACCGATGCATGTCAGGCCGTTGGTGTGCCGGCGGGCCCGATGCTCACTTCTCCTGATCTTCTCGTGAACGATCACTTCAAAGAGCGCGGCTTCCTCGTCGAAATTGATCAACCCGGTGTTGGACTCTTCACCTTTGAGGGCAAAGGATTCCTCGCGAGCGGAATGTCGGAGCCCGCGGAATTCCCGGCGCCGTGGCTTGGTGAACACAGCGTCGAGATCTGTCGCGATCTTCTCGGTCGCGACGACGCAACCATCGCTGACTTGATTGAACGCGGAATCGTGGAAGTGACCCCACCTGCTGGGAAGTAACCTCATCGGCTATGCCAGTTGAGTCATCGGTACCCAATGACGTCTCCTTGATGGAGAAGATCGTCAATCTGTCCAAGCGTCGCGGCTTTGTCTTCCCTTCAGCCGAGATCTATGGCGGGTTTCGTTCCACCTATGACTACGGCCCCATTGGGGTGCAACTGCTTCGCAATGTGAAGGACGCGTGGTGGCGTTCGATGGTCCAGATGCGCGACGACGTCGTCGGGCTCGATGCTTCGATTCTGTCGCCACCAGCAATCTGGGAAGCCTCAGGCCATCTCAAGAACTTCACTGATCCACTTGTCGATTGTCGTAAGTGTCATGAGCGGTTCCGCGAAGACCAACTCGAAGATCCCACGACGTGTCCGTCTTGTGGCGAGAAGGATTCCTTCACTGAAGCTCGCAATTTCAACTTGATGTTCAAGACGCACGCCGGGCCGGTGGAGTCCGACGCGGCGGTTGCCTACTTGCGCCCCGAAACGGCACAGGGCATGTTCATCAACTTCGCCAATGTGTTGCAGACGAGCCGTAAGAAGCCGCCGTTTGGTATTGCGCAGATCGGCAAATCGTTCCGAAACGAAATCACGCCAGGCAACTTTGTGTTCCGTACGCGCGAATTCGAGCAGATGGAACTCGAGTTCTTCGTGCCGCCGGCCGAAGGACCGACGTGGTACGAGTACTGGTGTCGCACGCGCCTGCAGTGGTACGTCGACCTCGGCATTCCGTCCGAGATGTTGCGCCTGCGGGCTCACGAAGCCGACGAGCTCAGCCACTACTCCTCGGGCACTTCCGATGTTGAGTTCCTCTTCCCATGGGGTTGGGGCGAACTCGAAGGCGTTGCGAATCGCGGCGATTACGACCTCACCCAGCACGCCACGCATTCCGGGGAAAAGCTTGAGTACTTCGATCAAGGTGCGAATCTTCGCTATCGCCCGCATGTCATCGAACCAGCGGCAGGCGCAACGCGAACGATGATGGCGTTCCTGTTGGCGGCGTATGACGAAGAAGAAGTTCGTGGTGAAACCCGAACTGTCCTTCGACTTCATCCGCGTCTGGCTCCGTACAAGGTTGCGGTGCTTCCGCTTTCAAAGAAGGACGAGTTGACCCCAGTTGCTCGCGAAGTCCTCGGCATGCTGCAGCCGCTCATGATGTGCGATTACGACGAGACCCAAGCAATTGGTCGCCGCTATCGCCGCCAAGACGAACTGGGCACGCCGTTCTGTGTGACGGTGGATTTCGACACCCTCGAAGACAACGCTGTCACCGTGCGTGAGCGCGATTCCATGGAACAAGAGCGCATCGCTATCGCCGATCTTCCCGGGTATCTCTTGCCCCGGTTGGTCTGACCGTTCTCGCTGCTACCGTCCGGCCCGGAGGCATACGTGGGCATTCAGGACGATGACATCGCAGCGGTACGGAACGCCACTGACATTGTCGCGGTCATCTCCGAACACGTTCAGCTGAAACGAGTCGGACGAAGGTGGCAGGGGCTGTGTCCCTTCCACCAGGAGAAGTCGGGTTCGTTCTCGGTCAATGCCGAGGAAAAGCTCTATTACTGCTTCGGCTGCGGAGCGAAGGGCGATGTCATCACCTTCGTTCGAGAAGTTGAGCATCTCGACTTTGTTGGCGCGGTCGAAAAGCTTGCGTCGAAATCGGGCGTCACGCTGCGCTACACCGACGAAGGTCAGAACGAGGGCCGCAAGCGTCGAACGAAGTTGCTCGACGCTGTCTCGAAGGCCAGCGAGTGGTACCACGACCGGCTGTTGTCCTCTCCCGATGCCGCTGCGGCGCGCGGTTACCTGCGATCACGCGGGCTCGATGGCGA
>JALQSZ010000062.1 GCA_023264135.1 Acidimicrobiales bacterium | reverse complement strand
AGCACCAACTCCATGGGCCCGATGCCATCGCGAAGATCGTTGACGACGTCGGTGATGGCGATGTTCAACATGCGCCGCACAGGGCCATCGGCAACTGCGGTTGTGCGGTCGAGGTGGGTCGTCATCGCATCTCGCAGGCCCGGGAGCAGCTCTTCATAGGCCACGACCATGCGGGCACCCTGCGAAGTGCCGACCAGATCCGTAAGCAGCGCGAAGGACTCGCGTTCAACGACGGTGGTGTTCAGGAACGCGTCAGGTCCTGGTGGAGCGGTCGGCAACATCTCGAACCATCGCTTGGCCCGCCACGCACTGTGATCAGCGGCAGTGAGTAGCGCGAGTTTCGCTTCAGGACGTTCGACCTCAGCAGCCCATCCACCAAGCAAACCAAAGAGCAACTGCTCGACCCGACAGTAGGTCGCCATGCGCTCAACAGATTCGCCTGCGGTGAGAAACGCCATGCGTGCAGGTTAGGGGAAGCGATAGCGCAACTACCGGCGATACCGATTCACGATCGGAAGGCGACGATCTTTGCCAAACGCTTTCGATGTCACTCGAGGTCCCGGCGGCGACTGACGCCGCTTGTACTCCGCCAGATCAACGAGTCCAACAATTCGGTGCACAACTGCGGGGTCATGACCAGCGTCGATGATTTCCTCGATCGAGTGATCACCTTCGACGTACATCGCCAGAATCGGATCGAGTTCTTCATACGGAGGAAGACTTTGATCGTCTCGTTGATCGGGCCGAAGTTCCGCCGACGGTGGTTTCACCAACACGTTTTCCGGAATGAGTTCGCGACCGGCACGTTCGTTTCGATAACGACAAAGTCGATACACCAAGAGTTTCGAGACGTCTTTAATGACGGCGTAGCCGCCAGCGGAGTCTCCGTACAAGGTTGAGTAGCCAACTGACGACTCGCTCTTGTTGCCGGTATTGAGCAACAACCAACCGAACGCGTTCGACAGGCCCATCAATGTGACAGCACGAAGTCGACTTTGAAGATTTTCTTCGGCGAGACCAATCGCCTTTCCGTCGTAGGACGACGCAAGCATCTCCATGAGTGCGGCATGACCGGGTTCAATCGCAATCGTTCGATGATCGACACCCAAGTTTTCGGCGAGTTGCACTGCATCGGAAATCGAATGATCACTTGAATACCGCGACGGCATCAACACACCGTGCACATGTTCGGCACCCACCGCATCGACTGCAATCGCGGCGACGAGCGCCGAGTCGACGCCGCCCGACAAGCCAATCACTACATCGGAGAAACGATTTTTTGCCACAAAGTCGCGAGTGGCGAGCACCAGCGCGTTCCATACTTCGGCTTCTTCGGAAAGCGTTTCTGCTGTTCCAAGCGCTTCAATTTGAGGACGATTCGCTGTTTCATTGGCATGCGCAACCTCGACGTCAACGACGAAGAGATCTTCAACAAACCGGGGAGCACGGGCGAGCATCGTTCCGTCTGCTGCAACCACCATTGAATCGCCGTCGAAGACAAGTTCGTCCTGACCACCAACTTGGTTGACGTAGGCGATTTTCGTTGATGCTTCACGAGCGCGTTCTGACACAACTGCAGCGCGCTCTTGAGACTTTCCAACGTTGAACGGCGACGCATTGATGTTGATGATCAGTTCAACTGACTGACGACCAAGCTCAGCGATTGGACCATCGTGAGTCCATGCATCTTCACAAATGGAGACACCAAATCGAACGCCGTGCGTTTCGAAGGTTGGAACCGGTCCATCACCGGGAACGAAGTAGCGCGCCTCATCGAACACCGAGTAGTTCGGAAGCTCGCGCTTGCGGTACACGCCGCTCAACGCGCCATTGGCAACAACGGCAGCAGCATTGAACAGCACCGGGCGGCTCGCTTCGGGTGCCGACTCGGCGACTTCGCCATGATCAATAGCGGCGCGTTGTGACGCAGTGCCCTGCTCAACGAATCCGATGATTGCTGTCGTAGAACCTGATGCACTCACGATTCGATCGAGCGCAGTTCGAACATCGTCGACAAATCCAGACCGAAGAAGGAGGTCCTCGGGCGGATAGCCCGTAATAGCGAGTTCCGGAAAGGCCACGATGTCGCAGCCACGTTCTGTGGCGCGAGCCATCACCTCAATGATTCGAGAGGTATTGCCGTCGATGTCGCCGACGACCGTATTGAGTTGGGCGAGTCCGACACGCAGGCTGGGCACCCCCGCAGACTACGGGCCTCGGCACGAGGCAATAGCCTCCGAGTCGTGGCAACACCTGGTGATGCGACCCCAATTCCGTCTGGTCTCCTCGATCTCGCTGACCGCAGCGCATCACCTGCGGCAGTTCGGGTTGCACTCGCCCGCCTCCACGAGTCCGTACCCGATGCGCTGGATGACTCGGCTCGAGATGAGCCCTTGGCCCACTCATTGGTGGCGGTACTCGCAGCGAGCCGATCTCTCACCCGGCTCATCGAAGCCAGGCCCCTCGATTCCCTCGCCACATTGGCCACCAACGGCATTCGCATCGAACCACCCGCGACGTCACCAGAAGAACTCGTGGGGTGGCGCAATCTCGAGTTCCTTCGCATTGCCGCCCGCGACCTCACCGGCATCGACTCTCTCGACACTGTTGGCGCCAACTTGGCTGCGCTTGGTCGCGATGTTCTCGACGTTGCTTGCCAACTCACAGGGGAAGATGAAACGTCGATTGCCGTCATCGGCATGGGCAAGCTCGGAGGAAACGAACTCAATTACTCCAGCGATATCGACGTGATGTTCGTAGGCGAAGGTTCGCGTCAGGCACTCGATCGCAGGGCGCGGGCGATCATGGACATCGCGCGGAAATGTTTTCGCGTCGATGCAAACCTCCGCCCCGAAGGACGCGACGGTCCGCTTGTTCGAACAGTGGAGTCCTACGAGGCGTACTGGGATCGTTGGGCCGAGCCATGGGAATTTCAAGCACTTCTGAAAGCGCGCCCTGTTGCCGGAGATCTCGCGCTCGGAGAACGTTGGTTTGAGGCGGCACAACGCTGGTTGTGGGCTCGACCATTCGATGCCGAAGCATTGCGATCACTCCGTGCAATGAAAGCGCGCACCGAGGCCGAAGTCGCGCGCAAAGGTCTCGGAAATCGTGAACTCAAACTCGGTCCGGGTGGAATTCGCGACATCGAATTCACTGTGCAGTTGTTGCAACTCGTGCACGGACATCTCGATCCCGATCTTCGTGGTGCGACAACCCTCACGATGCTCGATGAACTCGCCGACGCTGGGTATGTCGACCACAGCGACGCATCAAAAATGGCGTCGGCGTATCGCGAACTTCGAACAGTCGAGCATCGGCTACAACTCGTCGACGAACAGCAAGTCCATACACTGCCCACCGACGCAGTTGCACTTGATCACCTCGCAAGAGTGATGGGTCGACGTGATGAACCTCGTGGAACTGCAGCCGAGCAGCTCGAACGGGAACTTCACCTCATCCAAACCACCGTGCGAGGGATTCACGAACGGGTCTATTTCCGGCCACTCCTTGAAGCTTTTGCACGAGCAACAACCGATGGTGCGCCGATCAGTGCCGAAGCAACGGAAGTGCGACTCGCCGCCTTCGGCTTTATCGATGCACGACGAACTGCTGCAGCACTTGGCGAACTCACACGCGGACTCAATCGTTCAAGTCGACTCATGCAACAGATGTTGCCGCTGCTCCTTGATTGGCTCTCGCTTTCTCCCGATCCTGATCTTGGACTTCTGCTCATTCGTAATCTGCTGACTGGGCCGCGCCAATCACGACAAATCGCCGAAACGTTCCGCGAATCACCCGCTGCCGCTCAATCGCTTTGCACGATTGCAGGAACGAGTCGACTTCTCGGCGACATCATCGCCGCCAATCCTGATCTCGTCGCCCGCCTCCCACTTCCTGAGCAACTCGCGACAAAAGATCTGAATGGACTCGTCGCGACCGCAACCGCATCAATGGAACTTCGCGATGGGCCAAGCGAGCAGCAGGCCTCGTTACGTCGATGGCAACAACGAAATCTTCTTGGCATCGCCGCCCGAGATCTTTTTGATCACGCCGATGTCGAACAAGTTGGTCGCGACCTCACCACGCTGGCCGAAGCCACCATCGAATCGGCGCTCCAAAGTCTTGAGCCACAAATTCCGTTTGCGGTCATTGGGCTCGGTCGATTCGGTGCTGCGGAATTGGCCTACGGAAGTGATCTCGACGTCATTTTTGTTCACCAAGGCTCTAGCGCCGACGACATCGATGAAGCCCGACGTCTCGCGAAATCGCTCATGCGAATGATCGGTGGTTCCACCCCAGCAGCGCGGCTGTACGAAATCGATTGCGATCTACGACCCGAAGGAAAGAACGGACCACTTTCCCGAGGAATTGATTCGTATGCAATTTACTGGCGAGAACACGCTCTGACATGGGAACGCCAAGCAATGACGCGTGCACGCGTTGTTGCCGGGAACCGAACGCTCGGCGACGAACTCCTCGATGAAATCGAACCCTGGGTGTGGGGTCCTGGACTTTCGGCCGAAGCGATTCGCGACATCCGAAGGATGAAAGCGCGCATTGAGGCCGAACGCATACCCATGGGTGAGGATCCTGACTTCCATCTCAAACTTGGTCGCGGATCGCTTTCCGATATTGAGTTCACCGTGCAGATGCTGCAGTTGCAATACGACGTCAAAGCCACTGGCACGATCGATGGACTTCGCGCCCTTGCTCAAAGCGATGTGCTTGACCCCGAGGATGCAGCGATTCTTGATGAGGCCTACGAATTTTGTGAGCGCGTTCGCAATCGTTGGTTCCTCGTGAACAGCGCGCCGAGTGATTCCATGCCCACACAACCTGAATCCGCGTTATGGCTCGCACGCTCGCTCGACACCGAGCCCGGTGCGCTTCGTGAGCACTACCGACGAGTCACTCGACGCTCACGATCAGTCGTCGAACGCGTCTTCTACGGCCTACCTGCGAAATCGTAATTCCACTCGAATTTTGCGCCAAGATGACAACCGCCCCTGAGGAGGTCCGGTCATGGATGCAGCAGCCATTCGAGAGGAACTCGATCATCCCGTCATCGATGCAGACGGTCACATCATTGAGTTCATACCTGCGATCCGCGATCTGATCGCTGCCGACGCGGGTACCGCGCTTGCCGACACCTTTCAGTCGATGAGTACTGCAGCGGCCACCGCCCGACGAGGACTCACCGACGACCAGCGTCGAACCAACGGCATGTATCGCACGGGCTGGTGGGGCGTTCCCACACGCAACACGCTTGATCGTGCCACCGCGATGCTGCCGCGTTTGCTCTACGACCGGCTCGATGAAATCGGCATCGATGTCGCGCTGCTCTATCCCACCGTTGGCCTCACTGTGATGGCCACCGATAACACCGAACTTCGACGTGCCCTCGCTCGTGCCTGCAATCGGTATTACGCCGAGGCCTACGACAAATACTCCGATCGTCTTCTTCCCGTTGGCGTGATCCCCACCTATGACCCCGACGAAGCCATTGCTGAGCTTGAATACGCCACCAAGGAACTTGGGTTACGAGGTTTCCTCTTTGGCGGTCTTGTTCTTCGCTACGCACCAGGTCATGAAGGTGACCGCTCTGCGCGTTGGGTCGACGGGCTTGGCCTCGACAGCATGTACGACTACGACCCGTTGTGGAAGAAGTGTGCCGAACTCAATGTGTCGCCCACATTTCATTCGACTGGCATTGGCTTCGGCAGTCGCGTTTCGCCGAATAATTACGTCGCAAACCACATCGGCAATTTCGCGGCTGGAACCGAAGCGGTCTTGCGTTCACTGTTCTTCGGTGGCGTGATGTCGCGATTCCCCGAACTGCGCTTTGCCTTTCTTGAAGGCGGCGTGGCGTGGGGATGCAATCTTCTTTCCGATATCTGCGGTCATTTTGAAAAGCGCAATAAGGACGATATCCACCACTACAACCCGTCGAATCTCGACCGCGAATTGCTCGCATCGCTTCTCGCTGAACATGGCGACGCGATGTTTACCGACCGCGCTGACCGCCTCGAAGAAACGCTTCTCTTCCTGTCGGACCCGAATGAAGACATCGATGCGATCGATGAATGGAAACAGAGCGGCATCACCTCGAAGGCCGACATCGTGAAGATCTTCACCGAGCAGTGTTTCTTCGGTTGCGAAGCCGACGATCCGATGAATGCGATGGCATTCAACGAGGACATCAACCCCGATGGTTCTCGACTGCGCGCAATGTTTGCGTCCGATATCGGCCACTGGGACGTTCCCGATTTCACCGGCGTACTCCCAGAGGCATGGGAGCTCATTGAAGACGAACTCGTGACTCGCGATCAGTTCAGCGACTTCATGTTTGGAAATGCCGCTCGACTGTTCACCGGTACGAATCCCGATTTCTTCAATGGCACTGCGGTCGAATCGCAGGTCCGTCAGCTACTCGCCGACGAGGCGTAACTACCAGCGGTTCCAACGAATGGTGTCGGCCGATGCTTCTCGCGCGCCCGGCTTGAACGCCGTTCCCAACGTGTAGGCAACAGGGAACATCCCCACTTGGGTGACCTCATCGATCGGGATACCGAGAAGGTCTGCCATTTCTTGTTCGCGTTCAAGATGCACGGTTGTCCAACAACTTCCCATCGCACGGCTGCGCAACGCGAGCATGAAACTCCAGACTGCGGGCAACACCGATCCCCACATCGTCGCTTGCGTGAACATCGATGCGCCATCTGGGCGACCATCAACCGTGGCAACAACCAGGACCGGCACTTCATGCAGATGCTGATTGAGCCACGACACCGATTCCATGATCTCGGGCTGACGTTCTGCTGGCGGCCGAGCTGGTGACGAAGCTGCAGCCGCGGCCGCACCAAGATCGGCCGAACCAGCACGCCAGATATCGGCCATCGCCGCACGAGTTTCTGCGTCGTCGACGACAACCCAGTTCCATGTCTGACGATTCGATCCATTTGGCGCTTGCAGCGCGATCTGCAAACACTCTTCAACAACGGATCGTTCAACCGGCCGCGAAAGATCGAGGCGCTTTCGCACTGCCCTCGTCGTTGTCAGTAGTTCATCGGCGGTGAGGTCAAGACGCTCCATAGCGCGAACCCTAGAGGGCTCCTTCAAGCGCCTTCCGCTCATTCACACGCGACACCGTCTTTGTCGCCATCGAGTGCAGTTCGATAGCCAGGCTGACCGGCGTAGATCGGTGCTGCGCCTGCGGCACGAGCGGCGGTGCAATTCGCGTAATAGACCGAACCTCCGGGAGCCGGAGCGGCAGGGGTGGTGGGTGCCACTGGCGTTGTCGGTGCCGGTGTCGCACCGGAAACTGAGCCAGAAGGTGCTGCGCCCTGTGGGGTCGTCAACGAGGTTCCGCCGAGAGGCCACACCGGGCCCGCAATACCGCAGGTATCGAGCATTTGCCCGAGCGCATCGCGTTCGGACGTGGTGACTGTGAGTCCCCACGTACTTTTCACCTTCACCCAACCATCGGCATACGCGCACCACGAGTCGTGGTTTGCGGGCCGCCATTGATCGGGTGGATCAGCACCTTTCGACCGATTCGATGAAGCAGACGCAACAACAAGTTCGATTGCGTTATTTGCAAATGCCCGACGGCGTTCCGTGCTCCACGCCCAACCGCCGGAACGAAACGCATTTTCAAGTGGCACAAGGTGATCGATATCGAAATCACTTGGATTGTTTGATGTCACGCCGTCATACGGTGACACCCACGAACCGGCAACAACCTTGCATGTGCCCGAACGATTCACGGTT
>JALQSZ010000061.1 GCA_023264135.1 Acidimicrobiales bacterium | reverse complement strand
GATGTCTCGAGCATCGTTGTCGTCGTTCCCCTGAGCGGCTCGAACTCCCCAGTCGTCCGAGAACGAAACGCTAACCGATGGCCGATCCCGCACCGCCGTCACTCACCTGGCGAGACAGTCCAGTCCGGCGATGCGAGACTCACCACATGTCCGTTGCCTTGGACCAGCAGAGTGGGTCCGGCGAACAGCCCGAGAGCGCTCCGCCGCCAACATCCTCGATGCCCCATCTGCGCGGGCTCGACGGCTTGCGCGGCCTCGCTGTTCTCGGCGTGCTCTTCTTTCACGGCGGATTCGCGTGGGCCGCAGGGGGCTTCCTTGGCGTCTCGCTGTTCTTCACGTTGTCCGGCTACCTCATCACGAGCCTGCTCCTTGCCGAACGGTCTTCGACACAGCGCATCAACCTCAATCAGTTCTGGACTCGACGAGTTCGCCGACTTCTTCCTGCCGCGCTCGTCGCCATCAGTGCAGTTGCGATCTACGGATGGTTCTTCGCGTCTGATACGCAACGACTAAATCTTCGCGGCGACCTACTCGGTTCACTTTTCTATGTCGCGAATTGGCGATTCGTTGCACGCGGCTCGTCGTACGCCGATATTCAAAGCGGCCAAAGTCTCGTGCAGCACTTTTGGTCGCTGGCGATCGAAGAGCAGTTTTACGTGCTGTGGCCATTACTCGCCGCGGCGGCGCTGGCCTTCTGGGCGAAGCGGGGACTCACCATCATCACTGGGGTTCTGATCGCCGCATCGGTCGGTTGCTGCCTGTTGATGTGGAACGTCTTGCACTCCTCGACCGACACGATTTATTTCAGTACCCAAACTCGAGCGGCAGAGATCCTCATCGGCGCGCTCCTGGCCCTGCTTCTTCCACTTGGCGGACGTCGGCCTTCCTTCCTCATTCGTTCGCGCGTCCTCGAAGTTCTTGCTCCGCTCGCCGTCATCATTCTCTTGGTGCTTTGGGCAACGACGTCACAGACGAGTGCCTGGCTCTACAACGGCGGCTTCGCACTGCACGCGCTGATCGCCGCCGTGATCATCGCCGCGCTTGTTATTGGCGGAACGTTGTGCGATCGATTGGCATGGAAGCCGCTTGTCGCGGTTGGCCTTATTAGTTACGGGCTCTACCTGTATCACTGGCCAATTTTTGCCATCCTCACCGAGGATCGTGTCGGACTTGGCCGGTACGGAACCTTCATCGTTCGCATGCTCGTCACGGTTGCGATCGCATTGCTCTCCTACCGGTTTCTTGAACAACCAATTCGGCGAGGCAAGTTCGTCGGCAACCGGCGCGTATGGATTGCCGTACCGATTGCAATGGCCGTTGTTGCTGGTCTTATTTTCGTCGCAACCCGCGACACGCCAAAACTTGCCTACGCCGGCTTCGATACGAAAAAGGCGACGATCTCGACTGTCGATAACAGTTCGAGTTCCGCTGCATCGTCAACAACAAGCACGCTCAAAGTCACGTCGCCGGCACCGCGCGCGCTAATGACCGTCGGAGATTCCTCGATGTACGACGAAACGCCAGCGCTGCGCGCAAGTTTCTTTGCCATCGGGACACAAACAAGTGTCGAAGCTGCCTATCCCGGTATCGGCCTCACGTTTGGCGGCACCGGACATTGGCGTGAGGAATGGCAGAAGAAAGTTGATGAGAACAAACCGGAGCTCACGGTCGTGATGCTCGGTGGCTTCGACTACGACTTCATCACTGCCAAAGGCCCCGACGCATATCGACCAATTGTCGATGAACTGGTGGGCATCCTCACCTCACAAGGGGGTCGTGTTGCGTTCTTGCCGATCCTGCCGTGTGGCAATGTTCCCGATGCCGCTCAAGATGCAATTTTTGCGGAACTCCCCGGTCGGTACCCCGGCAGCGTCATGTACATCGACACCACAAGCGTGTTTGCCGGATGCCCGCAAACAAAAGTCGCGGCCGACGGCACTGTTGTGAAATTGCGGAAGCCGGATACGTGGCATCTCTGCCCCGCTGGCGCCGCGCTTCTCGCAACGTATGTTCACGAGAAGTTGTACGACGCAGGTTGGACTCCCGCTCCGGCTACTGGTTGGGAAGTTGCCGACTGGAACAACGACCCGCGATTCGACGAGTGTCGCGGTCGTTAAGTCATCGGCTAAACACAACGGCATGGCATCATCGAATTTCCCCCACCCCATGCCCCTCGGTTGGTTCAGTGTTGGTCGAGTCCACGAACTCACTGATGACGTCACCACCGTCAACGCGTTCGGTTCCCAGGTTGTCGTATGGAAAGACGCCGACGGCGACTTTCACGCCATGGACCCGTACTGCCCGCATCTTGGAGCGCATCTCGGCGTCGGCGGAACCGTTGAGGGCAACTGCATCCGATGCCCATTCCACTATTGGGAGTTCGATACCGCCGGCAAGAACACGGTGATCCCCTACGCCGAGAAACCGAATCGCAAGGCGCAGATCTACACCTATCCATCACGAGTCGTGAACGGACATCTCGTCGTTTGGTATCACCCCCATCGTTCTGTCGCTCCTACCTACGAGATTCCGCAGATGCTCGCTGAGGATGCAGTTCTTGGCGGTGGATTCGATCGCCTTGTGAGCAGCCAATGGCAAGAGATCGCTGAGAACTCTGTCGACATGCCCCACTTCAAATACGTGCACGGCACTGGCACGATTAACCCCATTGGCAAGCTGACGATGGACGGACCGTTCCGAACTGTTGAAAGTCAGCAGGCGTTCAACACCTCTCGAGGCGACTTCACCGGCGACCTCGTTTCGAACAGTCTCGGTTCAGGTATGGGCCACATTGAGTTCAAACTCTTTGGCACGGTCACGCTGATTTCCGCGATCACTCCAATTGACAACGAAAACGTGCACGTTCGATTCACCTTCTACCACGACGGTTCAGAAATCGCGGAGAAGATTGCAACGCCATTCGTCGCCGAAGTTGAGCGTCAGTTCGACCAGGACATTCCGATTTGGGAATCGAAGACGTACCTTGCGTCGCCAGCACTCGCGCCAAGCGAAAAGCCCGTTACGCAATTGCGCAAGTGGGCGGCTCAGTTTTACGCGTGACAAGCAACGCGATGGTTAGACCGTGAGATCGGTGAATCCGCCGGTCTTCGTGAATGGAATCGCTCGGTTCGAAGAAAAGTCAGTCTTCGAAAGATCGATGGCGTACCACTGCGGATCGCTGTAGGTGTTGTAGATGTACCGGTTGCCGGTGATGTTGCTCACTGTCGACCACATTGTCAGCAATGGCATCGGTCCATTCGGTGTGTCTTCCACCACGACACCAGGGACGAGGTCGAATCCGTGCAGGATGCGCACCGAATCCATTTCTGCCGCTTTTGCATCGGCAGGTTGATCAGCAAACTGCGTATTGGCCAACACTCGAATGAATCGCGAGGAGGAGTTCTCGTCGGCCGGCAATCCTCGAAACCCTTGGCCCTGTCCTGAAGGAGCAAACGTCGTTCCGCCAATTTCAACGGCCTTGGGGTTCTCCGGCGAAAGGCTCAAGTAGTTCGTGACATTCGTAAGGTGCCAGTCGAGATAGGGCGCATTCGTCGCAACCTGTGTTGGGTTGTCGCTCACCACCATTCCCTCGGGGTGGAACTCGGCGACAACGCATGAATCTTTGTCGTGAAAAATGAAGTGCACGGGCAACGGGACGGGAATTTCCTTCGGAGTGAAATTCACGAAGTTGCAGGTTGCAAGCGCGGCTTTCACTTCGGTGGTGTTCGCACAGGTTCCGAGTAAATACGCGAGTCCTTCGAGGATGCCGAGATCGGAACCATCGTTCTTTGCGTCGTAGTACGTCGCATGATTCGGCATGTAAAGGATGTGGCCCGACAAGCCAGCAGTGTTCATTCCATCGCCGAGCCAGGGCTCACCAAAGGCCCCGATGCCAACGATTCCGTACTTCGCGGTCCACGTCTTGCCGTTGCTGCTCGCCGCGCTCTTGCCCTGAAAGTTGCTGGCGATCACCGCGATTTCCCACGGGATGACATCGGGAAATTCCATGGTTCGACCGACACAAACGGTGCCGTCTTTTGCTGCCTTGTGTTTGAAATTGGTGCACATGGTGAAGTCCTTAGTTCGAGGTGGCTGGTGCTGGTGCTGGTGTTGAAGTAGGTGCCGGCGATGCGTCGTCCTCATGCGCCGGTTGTGGATCGCCTTCGCCCTTACGCAAGAGGAAGGTGGCGAGCGCTGTTGCAACCAAAATCGCGATTGCAGTGATGAACATCGTCGTGCGGAACGCGCCGCCATAGGAGGTCACGGCAGCCGCAAGAGCTTGTTTGCCTTCCGAAGTCGTCGGAGCAGTTCCGTTCGCGGCATAGGCGTTCACGGCGTCGAGACCGGTCGAGAGTTGATTCGCAGGAACACCGGCTGCCTCGAGCCGACGAACGGTTCCTCCGATCGTCATCTTGTCGATCAACACGGTCGAAAGCGCGAAACCGAGTGTGTAGAAGAACTGACCTGCGGTGGTGCGAGCAGAAGACACCGGGCCGAGGTATTTCGCAGGCGCCTCTCGGAGAATGAGGTTGCCGAATGGCACCGCAGCAACAACAACGCCAGCGCCAGCAATGATCAGGCCCGGAAGGAACCCAACCAAACCATGTGAGGAGTGAAAGATCCCCACCCAGAAGAAGCCACACGCGGTCATTGCGCCGCCGATGATGCCCGCTGTGCGGTTCGACATCCCCTTTGCCATAACTCGACCGGTTAAGAGACCAGCAACGATGCCCGCGAGCAGCAATGGGAGCTGCCACATCGACACCTGCGAGGTTTTCAAGCCATTGATGTACTGCCAGAGATTCGTGAGCTGAAGGAATGAGACAGCGGTTCCGAAGTTGTAGATAAATCCAAAGCACAACGCCGCAAGAAAGATCGGCGACTTGAACAACTGCATTGGAAAGAAGTGGCCGTCGTATTTGGCTTCCCAAATTGCGAACGCAGCTAGGAGCACAATGCCGAGCACAAGTGGAACCAGTGTCTTCGGGCTCGTAAGGCTTTGAGCGAACTGGCTCACCGAATAGAGGAACGAAATGACACCGCCAGCAAGAAGCAACTGACCGACGACATCGAGGCTGCCGCCTTTGACGGTGGGAACCGGCGGAAGAAGTTTCGGGACGCACAGCAATCCGAGCAAGCACGCGATCGGGGTGACAACAAAGGCATAGCGCCAATCGATCGAACTCAGTGAACCACCGACGAACGTAATGATCAGCGTCGTGACCATCACCACCGCAGTAAAGATGCCGAGAGCTCCAGGAATCTTGTTCACCGGAACAATGGACTTGATGTACGCGAACGATGCGCCGTACACCGCACCGAGACCAACGCCGATAACGGCCATTCCGAGCATGTAGAACGCAGACGTCGGCGCACCGATCACGATGATGTTGCCGACGATTCCGACAATCAGCGCGGCAATCAAGACTCGGCGACGGCCAAGGCGATCGGCCATCAAGCCGGTAGTGATAACGGTTGCAGCGATGGCAAGCGTCTGCATACTTGCGGCAAGCGCCTGTGTACTGCCTGCCATATGAAGCCCGCGGCTCGCGCCAACAAGTGCCGTACTCGCCACGTTTGGCGCGGAACCTTGTACGCCACCGAAGAAACCAAGTAACGGCACGGCAAACTTCGAAACTTTTTTCGTCGTAACAGCCGCCGATGTCATGTAAAGCTCCTTCGGGCACTCTCGAATGGAAAATCTTTAGAGACAGTAGGTGACAACGTTCAGCCTCACAACGATGCTCGACCCGTTTTTCAGTTCTCAGTCGTCGGTTAACGATCCAAAGACAATGAACGCCACGGCCTCTTTGGAAATCGCGTCCCACGAAGGATTCGGTGTGGGTTCGCACCCGAGTTCGATGTAAACGCGACCGAGAATTTGTCCACCGAGCCACTGACTGAAGGCTTCAAGATCAAGATCAGGACGAATCCACCCCTTCTCCTTAAACACGGCGAACCGCACCGCGTTCTCGTGAAGGAAGTTGCGCGCTGCCTCACCAATCAACACTGCGAGTTCCGGCCGACCTTCCGCGCTGGCAAACGCAAAGATGCGCTGAAGTCGTGCGGGTGCTCGGGAAGGTTCATACACGGCGGTCAGAATCTGGTCGATGGCGACGCGCAGCTCGGCGCGACTTGAGACGCGATTGAGAATCGATTCGGAGACCTCGTTGAACTGCGTGAAACCGCGAACGACTCGTTCGGCCTGCGCAGCGCTCACCAGCCCTTCTCGGCTTCCAAAGAAGTGATAGATCGAGGGCGCAGTCACGTTGACGGCGACTTCGATGTCGTGCACGCGCACGCTCGATTCACCGCTGGTCTCGATAATCCTGATGGTCTCATCGAGGATTTTCTGCTGTGTGGGATGGCGCTCCATTAGCCCCGACCCTAGGTTCCTTCGCCTTCACACTCAATCACCTGACGTAGTAAACCTCAGGGGTCTATTCACTCAGGGGGAGTGCTCACATGTCTGAACCGTTGGTGCTGGTCGAAGCCGAGGGTCCGATCCTCGTTGTCACGATCAACCGTCCCGAAAAGAAGAACGCGGCGAACGCTGAAGTCCTGTGTCGCCTCTACGACGCGTGGGTCCGGCTCGACACCGACGATTCACTCCGAGTCGCAATCCTCACCGGCAAGGGCGACACGTTCTGCGCCGGCATGGACCTTGCGGAAATCGGTCGCCTTCGTGAAGGCGTGGTCGATAACGAATGGCTCCAACGTTTCAAGGATCAACCCGAGGTCATCCTCGGTGGTTGGCTCAAGACCTACCGTCCGACCAAGCCAGTCATCCTCGCCGCCGAGGGATTCGCCCGTGCTGGTGGAACGGAAATTCTGCAAGGCACCGACATTCGTGTTGCCGGCGAAAGCGCGGTCTTTGGTGTGACCGAAGTGCAACGAGCACTGTTCCCAATGGCTGGTTCCGCCGTTCGCCTTCGCCGTCAGATCGGTTACGCCGTCGCGGCCGAGATGCTGCTCACGGGCGAGGATCTCCCCGCACGTCGTGCCCATGAACTTGGTCTCGTCAACCATGTCGTGCCCGACGGCCAGGCCCTCGACAAAGCGCGCGAGATCGCAACGCGAATCGCTCGCAACGGTCCGCTCGCAGTGAAGGCGATTCTCGCCACCCTGCGTGAGACCGAAGCGATGCCCGAAGAAGAGGCATTCAAGATCGAGATGAAGCACGGCGGCATCGCGATGGCATCGAAGGACGCTGCCGAAGGTCCGCGCGCGTTCCTCGAAAAGCGCGAACCCGTCTTCACCGGCGAATGAGATCGACGAACCAATGAGTTCGTCACGCAAACCAATTGTCGTCATCGCCGGTCTTGGCGATACCGGTGCTGTCATCGCCACGCGTTTGGCGCGGTCGTGCACTGTCATCGGCATATCGACGCGCCCTGCGCTTGTCAGTGGTCAGGAACTCGGCACTCGTCTCGTTGATCTTCCCCGCTGGCGACGCACGTATCTTGTGCCCTATCGACGCTTCCGCCGCCTTGATGCTGTTGATGTCACCCACGGCCGCATCTCAAGTGTCGACCTCGACGCGTCAACGGTTTCCGTTGCACTTGCGAACGGGGCCACACGAGATATTGCGTACGACTACTTCGTGATCGCCACCGGCGTTTCAAACGGATTCTGGCGTCATGATCGTGTCGAGGACTTGGCAACGATCGACAACGAACTTTCGGCAATCAACGCGGAACTCTCGGGTGCCTCAACGATTGCGGTCATCGGTGGAGGCGCAACTGGCGTAAGTGTCGCCGACAACTTGGCTCG
>JALQSZ010000060.1 GCA_023264135.1 Acidimicrobiales bacterium | reverse complement strand
CGCCGTGTGGCCCGTGGCGCGCCCGCGTTATTGGTCCGAGGTCGACTTGAACGGGTCGACGGGGTCATCAACGTGGTGGCCGACAAGCTCGAAGTTCTGCCAGTTGTCGGTGGTCATCGGTCGCGTGACTTCCGCTGATCTCTGAGAGTCCACCGACTTTGAAGGTGTCGGTCCTACTCTTTGCCGATCAACAACCCTCTCGAGGAGGACTCGTGTTTGGAACGGAAGCGATGATGACAATGAGCAGCATGGCTCACAGTCACATGATGACCGACGAAATGATCAACGGGATCAATCTCGGTCTACTGATTATTCGAGTGGTTGTGGGCGTCACGCTTGCAACCCATGGTCTGAACAAGATCTTTGGTGGCGGCAAGATCGCCGGAACCGCTGGTTGGTTCGCTTCGATGGGCATGAAGATGCCGAAAGCGAATGCCTGGATCGCTGCGCTCACCGAAATCGGATCGGGTCTTCTTCTCGCGCTTGGTCTGCTCACGCCCCTTGCAGCCGCAGGCATGGTAGCCATCATGGTCGTGGCGCTCATCACCACCCACATGAAGAACGGGTGGTTCATTTTCAACCCGGGTGGCGGCATTGAATATGTCGTGGTCCTCGCTGCTGTCGGAATCGGGCTTGCATGCACCGGTGCTGGCGAATGGTCAATTGATCACGCCGCAAAGATTCATTGGGCGGGTTACCCCAAGGGCCTGATCATCGTGCTCGCCGCTGGTATCGGTGGCGGGCTGCTGCAGCTCGCAACGTTCTGGCGTCCGAAGTCGGTTGCCTCTGCGTGATCTTCTCCAACCGAGAACGACAAGGGCCCGCAGCTCGCGCTGCGGGCCCTTTCGTTTTTCCAGCCAACTGTTGTCGGACTACGGAACGATGACAGCGCGACCCTGCAACGTGCCGTCAACCATCTTGTTGTAGACCTCGCGAGCGCGATCAAGTGAATAGGTCTCAGCATGCACGCGGAAGCCGCCGCTACGTGACAGCGCGAGGAGTTCGCCGAGTTCGGTGATGCTTCCCCAGTACGTGCTCTGAACGCTGCACTCATAGGGGAACGTGAAGAAACTGAACGGCAGTGTTCCGCCACCAACACCGACGACGGTGAGACGACCAAGCGGGGCTGCAACTGCAGCAGCAAGCGCCAACGTGTCGTCGTAGCCACAAATGTCGAGGATGACTTCGGCGCCGCGACCGCCGGTGATGCCGCGAATTTCCGCCGCAGCGTCGGGGCCCATTACCACGGTGTGATCAGCGCCGAGTCCGGCAACAACCTTGAGTGCCGATTCACGTTGATCAACGGAAATCACGGTTGCCGGTGAGAGCGCCTTGAGGAACTGCACAGCAAGGTGGCCGAGACCACCGGCGCCGATGACCACCACGAACGAACCCGGTACGAGAAGCGGAAGTGATTGTTTGATCGCGTGATACGGCGTGAGGCCAGCATCAGTAAGGGGAGCGGCTTCGGCAGGCGACATATCGCCAAGCGGAACGAGATAGCGCGCTGCGGGCACCAACAGATACTCGGCCATGCCACCGTCGACACTGAGGCCCGGGCCACTGGCAGAAATGTTGAGGCAGTAGTTCTCCATGCCTTTGCGACAGTTCGAACATTGGCCACAACCCCACGCGCCATACACCGCGACCGGTGAACCAATTTCGAGTCCTGGTGTGGGTACGGTGCCGGGGCCGAATGCTTCGATCCAGCCCGCGTTTTCGTGCCCAAGGGTCATCGGCGTTTCACGAGGGCCGGCAGCGGAGAACTCCATGAGGCTGATATCGCTGTGACACGCACCGGCACCGCCGATGCGAACGAGTACCTGGCCGGGGCCGGGGTCAGGTTGTGCCACCTCATTGAGCGCCGTGGTTGCGTCGACCTCGGTCGAGCCGCCGATCAACTGAAATGCCTTCATGAGAACCCCCGAAACAGAGAAATGTGTGTTCAGGTTCTAGCGCACCCCCACGGTCATCGCTGTGCGAGAAGCCTGCCTAGTCTCAAGGCGTGACCACCCGATTCGATACCGACACTGCAGTGCACGCACTTGGGAATGGGCGTTATTCCGCCCGACTCGATTCGGGATGGTGGGCCGGTGTCGGCCCCAACGGTGGGTACCTCAATGCGATTCTCGTTCGAGCGTGCGAAGCGGAGATCAACGATCCCTCTCGTGTGTGTCGGTCGTTCACGACGCACTTTTTGTCTCGAGGTTCGGAAGGTCCGGTGCAACTTGAAGTTGTGACGGAACGTTCCGGCCGGTCACTGAGTTCCGTTCGCGTTTCGATGATCCAAGAAGGACGCACGCTCGCGGTTTCGATCGGTGCATTTTCAGTTGGACGCGAAGGTCCATCCTTCTCCGATGTCGTCATGCCCGAAGTGCCGCGACCCGAAGAGGTTGTGTCGCCTGGTTACGAACACTCGGTTCACGACTTGGCCTTTCCAGAAATGGCGAAACGCTACGAACAGAAATGGGTGATCGGAGCACGAGCATTCACCGGCGGAGATGAAGCGCGCATCGGCGGGTGGATCCGACTTCCGGAAGCGCAACCCGTTGACGGGGCAGTACTTGCAGCATTCGCCGATGCATGGATGCCAGCGATGTTCAGTCGCGTGAGCGGACCATGGGGAATTACGACTGTCGATCTCACTGTGCATATGCGCGCGTTACCGCCGGCGAATCACGACGGTTGGTGTTTCGTGCTGTTCCACTCCACCGCGAGTCTTGATGGCTTCTGTGAAGAAGACGGAATTATTTGGGCCAGTGACGGAACGCTGTTAGCTCACACTCGGCAGTTGATGGCATTACTTCCGATGGCGTGACTCAGCGCGCGTAGTTGCCGCTAATGACTGAAGCCGAAGTCGACTTCGCGATCGCAGCGTTGACATCGGCAAAGGTCGAACTCGTTGTGAGCCCCGACGGTGAAGAAAGTGCATAGAGCGCGAACTCATAGGTGTTCGTTCCGGAAGTGGGGCAGGGGCCCGACCAACGTGGCGTACCGGAACTGTTCGTGATCTGAATTGCACCCGACGGAACCCCGCCCTGTGGAATCGACGCAGTCGCGGGCCCGATGCCGGCAAGCAGCCATTGCGTTTGATTTGCCACCGATTGGTTGGAGACCACGAAGACAAGTTCAGAGGTTCCCGCGGGAACCCCACTGATCGTGAACGGTGGCGAGGTGTTCACCCCATCGCAGGTGTAGGGCTTGGGAATGGATTGACCCGACTTCCATGCGCTCGTTGACAGCGTGAATGCGGTGGAGTTGATCTGCGCGCCAGCGGTTGTGCTTGAACCATTGAGGTTCGTGTTGGCCGGAGTCGTCGACCCAGTGTTCTTACGAGCCGGAGCAGTTGCCCCCGGCTTTGGGTCCCTCAGCGTTCGACCACTTGTTCCGCATGCAGCGAGCCCAAGCCCAAGTACAAGCGTGGCGACCATGGCAACAGCGATTCCGTGGCGCCGATTTCGGCGTTGGTGAGGAGTCGGCGGGTGCGTGGTCATCGGATTGAGACTACGCGTGCCATTGCGTGGCGCGGTGCCGCCCCCTTCGCTGACCGGTAGCGTGCGGCAATGGCTGATCGCTGCCTTCTTTCCATTCACGCCCATCCCGATGACGAAGCCTCCAAAGGTGCCTCGACCGTCGCCAAGTACAAGACCGAAGGGGTCCGTGCGGTGCTGGTCACCTGTACCGGAGGCGAGGAAGGCGACATCCTCAACCCGGCAATGGATCTTCCCGAGGTGCGGGCCGATCTTGCCGCCGTTCGTCGGCGAGAACTCGAAGCCGCGTCGGCGCTCATTGGCTACGACGATGTCATCTTGCTGGGCTATCGCGATTCAGGAATGCCCGAGAGTGAAGCGAATGCGCGCCCCGACGCGTTTGCGAATGCCGATCTCGATGAAGCTGTCGCTCGACTGGTGGAAATCATTCGACGCGAACGTCCTCAAGTGATCCTCACCTATGGCGACGACCAACAGGGCTACCCCCACCCCGATCATCTTCGGGTGCACGACATTTCACTTCCCGCATTCGATCTCGCCGGTGATCAGACGTATCGCCCTGATCTCGGCGAACCGTTTACGCCATTGAAGATGTATTACTCGGTGTGGTCGCGGGCGCGAGTTGAGGCGACCCATAACAAGTTCGTCGAGCTCGGACTCGAATCACCGTTCTCCGAAGACTGGTTTACGCGTCCGAATCAAGATGATCGAGTCACAACTTCGATCGATATCGGCCCGTGGTTCGACGTTCGCCTCGAAGCACTGTTAGCGCACGCAACACAGGTCGATCCTGACTCTGCGTTTTGGTTCGGACTGCCTCGCGACATTGCCCGGTCTGTGCATCCCTACGAGGACTACATCCTCGCCCATTCTCGGGTCGAGACGCAGTTGCCCGAGACCGACCTCTTTGCAGGGATTCACTGACATGACCTGGCCCGATTCACCGCCGACACAACCTCCCGCGCAGCCGCCCACTGCTCCGGCGACTCCAACGACCGCGCAAAGCGAAGTTCCGGAGACCTCGCGCACCACGGTTCCAGCTGGTGTCACGACTACGGCGCGTCCACGGAAAGCGCGCACGATTATCGGCATTGTGTTGCTGTTCCTTGCCGGCGTCTCGGCGACATTTGGAGTTGCTTCGTTCTGGACCGAACGAGCGATTCTCGATGAAAACACATGGGTCGCAACCAGCAAAGCGATCGTGAACAACCCGCAGGTGCAAGACGATGTTGCCCACGCGATCGCCACACAGATCGTGACAGTCGTCGGAGTCGACGATCTTGTTGGAGGAATTCTTCCGGGCCCATTGAGTGCATTCTCGGGAACGGTGACCGACAAAGTGACCGATCTCATTGCGCTCGCCACGGTGCAGGTCGTAAAAACCGACGCGTTTGTTAGCGTGTGGGAAACAGCGGTGCGAGCGACGCACGATGAATTCGTTCACGCCGTCGATGGCAGTAATCGTTTCGTCAGTATCGATTCCAAGGGATTGTCCCTTGATCTCGGGTCGTCACTTTCGGAAATCAACAAGCAGCTCGATCAACGCGGTATTCACGTCCTTGACAAGGTTGATCTTTCGTCGATCAACGTGAAGATTCAGTTGGTCGATGCTCCAGGTCTCGAGCGCATTCGCACGTGGGTCCGAGTTTTGCGAGTCGGCTCGATTGTGTTCCCGGCGGTCGCTGTTATCGGTGCAATCGCCGGGCTGCTTATTGCTCGCCGACGCTCATTCGCGGTCATCGCCGGTGCGATCGGAGCGCTTCTTGGTGCGGGCATCGTGACGCTCATCGCTTCAAGCGGTCGTGATCGGGCGATTGAACACATTGCCGGTGGCGTTCTCGGCGTTTCTTCGGCTGGCGTCATCGTCGACGAAGTGATGTCCGGTCTCGACAGCGCGCTGATAGTTGCGTGTGCGGTCGCCGCTGTTGTTCTTGTAGTCGGGCTGGTCGCGGCGATCGTGTCGTCACGTTCGACTCCCTCCGCTCCGAATGACGTCGCGGCGCCATCAGCGTGATTGAACTCGAGCCCTGGGGTGCCGACCGCGTCGACGATCTCGTCGATCTCCTTTTGCGCGCTGCGGCCGACGAGGATCTCACTCCTGACGAATTGCTGACTGCATGTCACGAGCGCTCGGGCATCGTGATGGCTACGCCTGATGGAGAAGCGGTTGTTGCTGTCGGCGTCGATCGCGATGTCGATGGCGAGTTACTTGCTTCCGTTCGCCTGATTGCCGTTGGGCCAAGCGTCCAGCGCACTGGTCGCGGCGATGCACTGCTCGACCATGCAGAACAGTGGGCAACTGAACGGGGAGCAAAGCGCATCGTTGTGGGTGGTTCAGTGCCGTTTTCGTTATGGCCGGGTGTTCCGGTGGAATCGCCAATCGCGTTGCTGTGTGCGGCACGTGGCTACGAAACACACGAGTTCTGGCAGTCCTACGACGTGGCAACTTCGTTTCGCTCCGAACCGCCCGATGGCATCGTGATTCGTCGAGCAGTTCACGACGAGGACGTCACGCGTGTCCTTCTTGCCGCAACCTCAGGCTGGCCTCGGAGTGCCGACGAAATCGCTCGTGCCCTCGAACACGGAACCTGTCACGTCGCGCTACGCGGCGAAGCCGATCCCGTTGTGGTGGGAATCGGATCTCACTCGATTACGCGTGCAGGTTGGACTGGTCCATTGATCGTCGACGAGGCCTACAGGCGGCGCGGTGTTGGTCATGCGCTACTCGGACAGATCTGCCGCGATCTCATGATCGCCGAATTCGATCGTGTTGTGGTTGCCGACTTACCCGACGACGACGCTCGTTCGTTTATTGAAGCAACTGGCGCGTTGGCCTCGACTCGCTATCAGCGAATGTCGAAACTGCTCTAGAGGTTTGACTCAGCCAGCACGTTGGAGTTCGCGAAGTTCGCGATACCCAATCAAGATTGCGCCGGAGCGTTCAAGCAGTGTGCGCAAGCGAGAGTCATGGCACACGAGGTGTAAGTCATCGACTCGAGAAGCCCAGTCGGTGCCGATCGCACGGAGTTCTGGCGTATCTGTTGCCGGGTGCACGTACATTTCAGTGACGCCGGGGCGAAGATCAAAGACGGCGTTCTCGATGACGCGACGACTGCCAACGCCACCGACGTAAAGGAAGTGGTCGGGGGAGACAACGCCTTCTTCGGCGGCAAGGCGTCGGAACGGAAAACCGATACTGCGTTCGGTTGACGCGCCGGACAGTCGCAAGGGGAGCGCGAACTCCACGGCGAGGTCGAGGTAGACGTCGAAAAACTCTGGACGAAGTTGCAGCGCACCCATATGTGAATCGAGATGGCTGACGTCGAATCCCCAGAGAATGGCGCGCTCGATTTGAGCACGACATTCGCGGCGGACTTCATCGAGATCAGCGTGATCCCAAAGGTCGGCAACGGTTCGAGGGAATCCGCCATCGCCATCGAGCAATGAGGGAGCGTGGGTGATTGGTCCCCATCGATAGCGTTCGAATTCGGCATTGAGGGTGAGATGAACGCCGATGTCTTCGCCACGGAAGTCTGATGCCGCTTCACGGGCCCACGCGCACGGCACCATCAACGTTGCACTCGTGCACACACCCTGGCGGAGCGATTCATAGGTGCCGGTATTGGCGGCATGACAAAGGCCGAGGTCGTCGCTGTTGATGATGACCAATCGGGCATCGGCGGCATAACCCAAGCGTTCGGCGAGTGTCGTCACGGGTGTCACGGTATCGCCCGCGACTGATCAGGTCCTCATGAGGCCGGTTTTCCCGGTCCTCCACACGCGGCCCAAAGCCCGATTGGAGCGGATTTCGCCGACAGCATCGCAGTTCGAAACTCATCGGCATGGGCGGTGTTCGGGGCAATGGACAAGACGTCGGCGTACCCGCCGCTCACCAACTCCAGGTTGACGAACAGGCCGTCGGACGCGCGCCACACGTAGGCGAGGAGGCGGTCGTAGACATCGTGTTCTTCAAGGTCGAGCTCGAGTCGAACGATGGTGCCGTTTGGAAGAAGTTGTTTGGTGTGATCGCTGGCCTCGTGGCCAAAGCACTGCACGGGCTTGCGGGGATCTTTGGTTTCTGGGGTATCGATGCCAAGGAGGCGAACGCGTTGGCGTTTGTATCCAATACGCACATCAATGGTGTCGCCATCAATGACATCGATCACTGTTGGTTCGTTCGCATACGGCGTTGAGCTATGTCGCGCCACCGCATTGAGCACCACGATGAAAAGCGAAAGCGAGCCGACGAATAACACGGCACCGAGAAGGCCGATGATCGACACAA
>JALQSZ010000005.1 GCA_023264135.1 Acidimicrobiales bacterium | reverse complement strand
CAAGAGAGCCAGTGATGGCAAGCGCCAAACCTCTCGAGCCGGTTGCCGCGCCCAATGCAAGCGCTATCCATCCGAAGGCGATTCCGAGGCAGACAACCCCAAACGCTGCACCCACAGAATTGAAAAACGAAATCTGAAGATCTGAAAGTGGTGTCGCGATCGTCAGCACGAGAACGATGACGGATCCGAAAATCGACGCTTCGACCGCTATTAATGCCGCGCTTTGCATCAACACGCGTCGACGACTGATCGGATGCGAAAGCACGAGGTCGAGAGTGCCGCGTTCTTCCGCACCACCAATTGCGGCAGCGCCAGCCCCGATCGTGAGAATCAGAATGAAGATCGGAATCATGAATCCGAACAGTTCTCCTGAGACGTACCCCGCACCAGTCGAAATGTCGTAATCAGACGCGCCCATGAGGTCGAGAATCGACTTTGGCAACTGGCTCATGATGTCGCTGAGTCCCTGCGCACCACGGATCGATGGCCACATCGCAGCGATGATTGCGATGTACACCGCAACACCCAGCGACCACCACACGAGTGACATGCGTCGATCGCGCAGACCTTGAGCAAAGATCGGGAATCGTTTCGCGATCATGTGTCGATCCCTCGATACAGAGCAAGAAACACTTCATCGAGGTCGGCAGCGCGACTCAACATGTCGATCACCGGAAGGGTTCCAAGGCCGGCGAGCACAGTCGCGTAGTCGCCAACAATGGCGAATTCGAATACGTCGCCACGCCGAGTGATGTCACCCACGCCGTTGATCATTTCAAGTTGTGGCGCAACGGCATCACCAGTTCCGGCTGCCACTGTCAACGTGACCCGACGCAGACCTCGTCCGCGCAGGTCGTCGACCGTTTCGACTGTTACCAACTCACCCGCACGAATGATGCCGACACGATCGGCGGTGTGCTGCACCTCGTCGAGCGAGTGTGATGAAAGAAAAACGGTTCCACCTTCTGCAACGAACTCCCGAACAAGCCGATGAAACTCATCTTGAACCAGCGGATCAAGACCGCTGGTGGGTTCATCGAGAATGACGAGCTCTGGAGAATGTTGAAACGCTTGCACCAATCCGATTTTCTGACGATTGCCTTTCGACAATTGCTTCATCGGTCGATCGAGTTGGACACCAAAGCGCTCGACAAGCTCGTTGCGACGCACTGGCAAGGTTGTCGGGCGAAGCGAGGACAACCAATCGAGCACCTGTGCTCCGGTGAGCATCGGAGGCAAGGTGAAATCGCCTGGCAAATACCCTGTGCGTTCACGAATCGCGATCGAATCGCTCCGAGAATCGAGACCAAATACCTGCGCAGAACCTGACGAAGGTCGCAGGAAATCAAGCAGAACGCGGATCGTCGTTGTCTTCCCCGCCCCGTTTGGACCGAGAAAACCGAAGACCTCTCCCCCAGCCACATCGAGGTCGACCTGTTCAATGCCACGGCCGTGGCGATACGCATACGAAAGCGATTGGGTGCGAATGACTGACGCACCCATCAGTTCAGTCTCCGACCCTGACGATCGTGATCGCTTCCCATTTCCCCATCCTGCCCGATGCGACAGAAAAGGTCACTGCAGCACCTACATCGATCGTGCGGGTCCCATCAACAATCGCCGTGCAGTGAAATGGATACTCCGTGCCATCGTCACGGCGAATGACTCCGATACCCCGCGGGTCATCGAACGACGCAACCACTCCCCTGCCATCACTGAGAGGCACGGTCTGTGGTGGTGTCGCCATACCTAGGGAACGATCTTTGAGATCGGAAGTTCAAGAATGTCGGTTGCACCCGCATCGGAAAGTGCGGGGATCAGCACATTGATCCCACTCTTTTCAACAACCGATTCGACGGCATAACCGGCACCACCGAAAAGTTCGTTCACAGTCGGCGACTTCATTGACGGAAGGACCGAGATCACGGCATCAAGTCGATCGGTCGGAACATTGAGCTTCACGAGCACCTTGCCTCGGGCATCGAGAACACCCTCGAGAAGCGTTCGCAGCTGACGCATCGCATGCGCCTTCGCTGGATCGGCGAACGAATGCGGATTCGCAATCATTTCGGTATACGACACCAGGATCGTGTCGATGATTTTCAGACCAGCGGCACGCAGTGCGCTTCCGGTTTCGGTGATGTCGACGATGCAGTCGACGATGTCGGGAACTTTGGCTTCGGTTGCACCGTAGGAAAGCTTGATGTCGGCAGTGATGCCCTTCTCAGCGAAATACCGACGAGTGAGCTCTGGATATTCGCTTGAGACGCGAACTCCCTGCGGCAACTGCGCAACGCTTTCGTACGGAGAATCCTTCGGCACTGCAACGATGATGCGCACCGGGTTGCTCGTGACCTTCGAGTACTTCAGTTCACCAAGCGACTCAACAGTCGAATTCGTTTCTTCGATCCAGTCGCGACCAGTGATGCCGAGATCGAAAAGACCTTCGGCCACGTACACGGGAATTTCTTGCGGACGAAGAATGCGTACATCGATGACACGGGGATCATCGATCGTTGCCTTGTATTGCACCGAGGAATCACGCGACACCTTGAGATCGGCGGCTTCGAACAGTTCGAGCGTCGCTTTTTCGAGCGATCCCTTAGGCAGAACGAGCTTGAGCATCGAACCAACCTACCGTCCGCCCCCTGAAATCTTGAAACCCATTTCTGTTTGGTGATTCGCCGGAGCGCCGTAGGCTTGGGGCATGGCGAGACACAGAGAGCGACATCTCAGTCACCGCACCGGTTGGCTCCGGGCCTCCGTACTCGGCGCAAACGACGGCATCATTTCCACCGCCTCGCTGATCTTGGGCGTCGCTGCCTCCGATGCAAGCCATAGCGCGATCCTCACCGCCGGCGTCGCTGGACTGAGCGCTGGCGCTCTTGCGATGGGTATGGGCGAATACATCTCGGTCAGTTCACAACGCGACACAGAACGAGCCGACATCGCCAAAGAAGTTTGGGAACTTGAAAATGTTCCCGAGCGCGAACTCGCCGAACTCACTGCCATCTACATGGAAAAGGGTCTCGACCGAGAGCTTGCCCACGATGTCGCAGTGCAGCTCACCGAAAAGGATGCGCTTCGCATCCACCTCATTGAAGAACTTGGAATCACTGAAGAGACCATCGCGAAGCCGCTGCAAGCCGCGTGGTCGTCAATGGCATCGTTCGCGTTAGGAGCGCTGCTCCCCTTGCTCGCTGCGGCATTTGCACCGTCTGGAGCGCGAATCGCCGTGACTCTCGTCGTGGCCGTACTCGCTCTTCTTGCTCTTGGCCTCGCGGGAGCGAAAGCCGGCGGCGCCCATCCTGTTCGACCAACCATGCGCGTGGTCGTTGGCGGCATTATCGCCATGGCGATCACGATGGCGATCGGAAAAATCTTTGGCGCAGCAGTTGGTTAGTTGCGAACTACTTCTTCGCGACTGAACGCAACAGATTGACCATTTCAAGACCGGTGCGAACGCATTCTTCGCCCTTGTTGTCTTCGTCGGAAGAGCGAGCGAGTGCCTGTTCAAGATTTTCTGTTGTGAGAACACCGAAAATCACGGGCACTCCAGTGGCGAGTTGCACATTCATGATTCCGCGAGCGCATTCGCCAGCAACAAAGTCGTAATGCGAGGTTTCGCCACGAATGACTGCACCAAGGCACACGACCATGTCGACCTTGCCACTGTCGATCAACGCCTTCGCCGCCATCGGCGCTTCGTAGGCACCTGGCACCCACACCTGCAAGACATCAGCTTCCGAAACGCCATGGACTGCAAGCGCGTTTTCGGCACCTTCGATCAAGCGATTGGTGATGTGGTCGTTCCAACGTCCACATACCAAGCCGACTCGAATACCTGAGCCATCAACATTGCTCGGGAGCGAATTTGCCGCTCGGAAATTTGATGACATCAGTCGAGTCCTTCAAGCATGTGACCCATCTTTTCGCGCTTCGTGCGGAGATACGCGATGTTCTCGGGATTGGGAATGGTCTCGAGCGGCACTCGTTCGACAATGTCGAGGCCAAAGCCATCGAGGCCGCCGTACTTCGACGGGTTGTTCGTGAGCGCACGCATCGTGGTGATACCGAGGTCCACAAGAATTTGTGCGCCGATTCCGTATTCGCGTGAATCGATCGGAAGCCCAAGACTCACGTTGGCTTCAACCGTGTCTTGGCCCGCGTCCTGGAGCGAGTACGCACGAATCTTGTGACCGATACCGACACCGCGACCTTCGTGGCCACGCAGGTACACGACGACGCCAAGACCTTCGTTGTCGATGAGCTCCATTGCCTTGTCGAGTTGAATGCCACAGTCGCAACGCAGCGAACCAAAGACGTCGCCGGTGAGACATTCAGAATGCACACGAACGAGCACATTGTCTTGTCCCTGGACAGCACCCTTCACAAGAGCGATGTGCTGTTGTCCGTCAAGGACATTCTCGTAGACATAACACGTGAAGTCGCCCCAGTTCGTGGGGATCCGAGCTTCAGAGATTCGCTTCACAAGTTTTTCGGTCTGACGGCGATAGCGAATGAGTTCGGCAATGGAGATGAGAAGAAGCCCATGCTCCTTACAGAACTCAACGAGATCGGGAACACGTGCCATCGTTCCGTCGTCGTTGACGATCTCACAAAGAACACCTGACGGGTACATGCCCGCCATACGCGCAAGATCGACAGCAGCCTCGGTGTGCCCCGCACGCTTGAGGACGCCACCTTCGGCATAGCGCAGCGGGAAAATGTGACCGGGCCGAGCGAGATCACCGGGACGCGTTGCCGGATTGATGAGCGCCTGAATCGTTGCTGCACGATCGGCAGCAGAGATACCGGTTGACGTGTCGTGACGGTAATCAACCGAGTAGGTGAACGCAGTGCGCTGTGCCTCGGTGTTATCGCGAACCATCAACGGAACTTCAAGTTCATCGAGACGCTCGCCGGTGAGCGGCGTGCAAATGACACCAGACGTGTGACGAACGAAGAAGGCAATCTTTTCTGGCGTGGCCGATTCGGCCGCCATGATGAGATCACCCTCGTTCTCGCGATCCTCATCGTCGACAACCACAACGATCTCGCCGCGTGCAATCGCGGCAATCGCGTCGGGGATCGTCGCAAAATGCTCGGACCAATCGGAACGTTCCTGTGTGGACATCAGTCCTCCTCGGACCGGGTGAGAGAAGCAAGTTGCGCCTCAAGCAGGCGCTCGGTGTATTTGGCCATGACATCGACTTCAAGATTCACCGGCGAACCGGGGCCCTTGTGTCCGAGTGTGGTGACCGCAGACGTGTGTGGAATAACCGCGACCGTGAAGCCATCATCAAGGGGTTTCACAACGGTGAGGGAAATGCCATCAACGGTGATCGAACCCTTTTCGACGACGTAGCGAAGGAGCGATGATGGCATCCGAATCTGAAGGTCTGGAACGCCGTGCACGACTTCACCCACGGCGTCGACGTGGCCCTGCACGAGATGACCCCCGAGTCGATCCTCGAGACGCACTGGTCGTTCGAGATTGACGGGATCTCCCTCGGAGAGTGCGCCGAGATTTGTGCGGTTGTAGGTCTCGTCGCTGACATCGGCATCCCACCAGCCTGCGGCGGAATCGAACGCAACGATCGTGAGACAACAACCATTCACTGCAGTGGAGTCACCGATCGATGCGCCTTCGAGGACCTTTGAGCAGTTGATGCGCAGACGCGAGCCGTCACGAGCTGCCACGGTTCCGAGTTCTTCAACGATTCCGGTGAACATGTCAGGCCTCAATCTCCAGCCTGAGATCGTCCCCCACTCGGGCCACGTCCACAATTCGACCGCGCCACAGGTCATCGACTGTCTCGGCTCCGGCCCCTGAGAACAGGCCGAGAGCGTCGTTTCCCCCGAAAAACGCTGGGGCGACATAGAGCACGTAGCGATTGACCAATCCCGCTCCATGAAAGGCCTGGGCCACCGATGACCCTCCCTCGATCATGAGTTGGAGGATCCCTCGATCGCCGAGATCATCGAGGATGACACCGAGATCCCCTGACACTTCAAGACAGGGCTGCACTGCCGCGTCGGTCGAGGCAGTACCGAGCACAACGCGAAGCGGCTCCGTGTCGTCTGGTCCGCGTTCTTCGTCGGGAAGCCGAACGGTGAGCGCCGGATTATCGGCCCGCACAGTTCCAGCTCCTACGAGGATTGCATCGCTATCGGCACGCAACCGGTGAGCATCGAGTCGAGCCTCGTCACCGGTGATCCACTTCGACGACCCATCGGGACCAGCAGTTCGGCCATCGAGCGTCGATGCCAACTTCAAGACAACAAATGGTCGACCAGTGGAACGATGATGAAGATACGGAGCAAGTTGGCGAGCAACGTCGTCGCTCCGGCAACCAACTTCGACATCGATACCTGCGGCGCGCAAACGAGCGATTCCTTGACCCGAAACGTTTTCATCGGGATCAGTGATGCCAATGACGACGCGAGCAACACCAGCATCGATCACCGCGTCGACGCAAGGAGGAGTGAGCCCGTGATGCGAACAGGGCTCGAGCGTGACATAGAGCGTCGACCCTTTCGCCGCGTCTCCAGCGGCCGCGAGCGCAACACGTTCGGCGTGCGGTCCCGTTCGACCGTCGGTTGCGCCTTCGAAACCCGGATGGTCGGGTTCGCCGGAGGGAACCACCACTGCACCAACCCAAGGCCGGGGCGCCACGCGACGACGAACTGCGGCAGCCACGGTCATGGCCTGACCCATGCGGGTCTCGTCGTCAGAGGTGGTTGCGATGGAAGTCGATCGTACCGGCGACAACTGGGTTCGGCATTGTCCGGTCTTGCGTACAGTCACCCGGTGAACGCAGGTACCGCCGTTGCCACCACCGTGATCGTCTGCGCCGCGTCGTCACACACATGCGCAAACGGGGCAGGCATACAGACCCGATAACTGAAGCTGTCGAGCCCGACGAATCCGCGATTCGGGATGTAGGTGTAGGTGCCATCGGTGTTCCAGATCACTGATCCGTTCGCGGGGTCGGAAGTTCGGGCGAAGGAGGATCCAGTCGGATACGTATCGCCCGTTGGTGCAGCGCCATCAAGAGAGGTCTCGGCTGGTGTCGAATAGAAGTCGCCAACCGCTTCAACTCCGACCTGAAACAAGATCGTTCCCGAATCGCAGACCGACGCGTTCGGGGCCGGGAGACAAACGTCGTAGGAGAGCAGAAGCGCTCCCGTCCAGTTCGAACCCACCGCAAAAACCCAGTTCCCATTGGACTGGAACGAGACGATCGATCCGTGCGCCGGGTCGGAGACGCCAGTTGGCGAAAACATCGAGCCAGTCGGGAAAACACTTTGGGAGGCCGCATCGCCGCTGACCTGCGAGTCCGGCGGTGCGGGTGTGGTGTAGTCCGCTGCGTGCGGCCCAACGACGATCGTTGCGGTACTGCTGGCACAACCCGTGAAGTTCGGAGGAGAACAGACCAAATACACGAACGAATCCACGCCGGAGAATCCTTGATTTGGCGTGTAGGTCCACGCACCTCCGGCGGACCACGACACCTGGCCACCTGTCGGCGCAGTCGCGGTTGAAAACGATGAACCAGCGACGTAGGACCCTCCTGCCGAGGCGCTGCCGTTCACGGACGTTCCGAATGTAGTGACGTAGTCGTTCACGACAGTCGCGACCGCGATGTCATTCGTCGTGGCGCTCACCGGAAGTGTCACGACAGAAACGGAGAGAAACGCGAGCACGAGCAGGATTCCTGCAACTACTCCGACCGACGACCGACGTCGACAACGAATGATTCGTTCGCCGACGAAGCTCAACGACTTCAGAACGTTCACGTTGCTCCGATCTCAGTCGCCGGCAAGGAGGCGAATCGCATGCGGGATTACGTCAAGAACCGCTTCGAGACATTCGATGGTTCCGGCTGTCGATCCTGGCGTATTAAGAACAAGTGATTGACCACGCGTGCCGGCGACCCCACGAGACAACCGACCAAGTGGGTTCACGCCACGCATTGCTTCGGCCAGGCCGGGGGCTTCGCGGTCAAGCACCATCTTCGTTCCCTCCGGCGAAAGATCTCGAGGACCGAAACCGGTTCCGCCAGTGGAAATGATGAGCCCATTGAAACCTTCGGACATTTCGAAGATCGCTTCGCCGACCGTTTGAATACCGTCGGCAACGACACGATGTTCAACGACGTTGAACCCTTCAGCGGAAAGTCGTTCAACCAGTGCGCGACCGCTTTTGTCGTCACGCGTCCCGGCCACTACGCCGTCGGAAACGGTGAGCACTTTCGCGGCAAGTCCTGCACTCGGAGTTGTTGTCGCAGCATGGTCGGTCATTGTGAAGATTCTTCCTCATCTGCGGGAACACGAAGACGAATGATGTACATCCCATCAGTTCCTGCGTCCTGCGGAAGCAACAGGGCGCCACGACCGAGCGGAGTCCACGGAGATTCCACGAGCGGACGAGCGATCAGTTCAGGGAACGCTTGAAGAACCCAGTCGTCGAGTCCCAAAGTTTCCGCCGCCGTAATCGTGCAGACGCTGTAGACCACTTCTCCACCGGGGCGAACCAATTGCACCGCTTGAGTAAAAAGTTGACGTTGGATCTCGACAAGTTCATCGATGTCAGTTTGCGCAATGCGCCAGCGAGCGTCAGGACGACGACGCAATGCACCCAATCCTGAACAGGGAGCGTCAAGCAACACCCGATCGAAGGACTGTGTTCGGAATGGCGGTGCCGTTCCGTCGGCTCCAACGATGCACATATCGCTCGCACTGATATCGAGTCGATCTCGATTCGATTCCAACAGTGTGAGACGTGAGGGTCTCATGTCTGCCGCGATCACGGTCGCCCCGTCGGAAACGAGTGCCGTCGCCTTTCCGCCTGGAGCGGCACACATATCGAGAATCCGTTCACCAGGCTGCGCATCGACCGCTGCAGCGACAAGTTGGGATCCTTCATCTTGGATATAGCCATCGTCACGAGTCGTGACGGACGCAGCATCATTCATTGACTCAAGCGCGGCGATAGCTCGATCAATGCCGAGGTCTTCAGTAAGACGCTTCACGATCCAGTCGGGTTGTGAAAGTCGGATTGCGTCATTCGGCCATTCGACAGGAAGCGAGGTTGCGACTTTTCGCAGCACGGCGTTGCACAGACCGCTGATCTTTCGCGGTGCCGCTTCGACCGTTGCACTTACAGCAGCGTGAGGCGGAGTTCCGAGAAACGCCAATTGAAATGCGCCAAGCCTGAGCCACGTGCGTGCAGTGAGATCAACGCGTTCGGGGTCGGGCAGAAAACGGTCGACAAGCCAATCGCATGATCGACGCATTCGCGTCGTGCCGTACACGAGCTCAGTCACGAATCCACGATCACGTTGCTCGAGCGTGCTCTTCGTAAGCATCGGCGAAAGCACGATGTTGGCATAGGCACCGTCTCGCTCGATTCGCATGAGAGCGTCGGCGGCAAGCTGCCGCGCTGCGACACCGGCAGTCTCAGTTCGCCCTGTTGAAGGTTTCCGTTTCGGAGAAGAGGTCATCGCCCGAGACGGTCTTCCGGAGTCGGTCGAGCGCCATTGCGCCAGGCTGACGCGTCTTGACGCGCTTTCCCTTCGGGCTGAACAACGAGCAGTTCGAGCGCACCTTCGCCACAGAAAACTTTCAGCCCATCAATCGATCCAGGTTCACCAGACGACTCCGACAACCTGACTTGGTGAATTTTCAATCGAGCCCCTCGAAACAATGTCCATGCGCCACCCAATCGAACGACTCGGTCGATTGATGCAGCCGTCTGCGTCCAATCGATCTCAAGATCTGAAGGCAAGATTTTTTTGGCGTAGGAAATCTCACCTTCCTGCGGTACCGGCGCAGGCAGTCCACTCGTCAGGGTGTCAACGAGCAACGAAGCACCCAAATCGATAAGACGCGTTCGCAACGATGACAACGTGTCATCTGCAGAAATCGACGTTGTCGAACGAGCGTAGACATCTCCGGTATCGAGTTCGACACCGATATCCATCAGGCACACGCCCGTTTGCGAATCGCCAGCGAGCAGTGCTCGTTCAACCGGCGCGGCACCGCGCCACTTCGGCAACAACGAGAAGTGAATGTTGATCATTGGCACGAGTTCGAGAATCGATGCAGGGATGATGCGTCCGTAGGCGACCACCACTGCAAGATCGACGTTTGCACGAACAACATCTTCGAGTTGATCGGAAACTTCGAGGCCGAGCTCGAGCGCGGCCGCCTTCACTGGTGACGGAGACAACTCTCCCCCACGACCACGTCGCTTATCGGGACCCGAGACAACGATCGCGATTTCGAACCCTGCACGCACCAGCGCTCGCAATGGCTCGACCGCGACATCGGGTGTCCCGAGATAGGCAAGTCGCTTCGGGCGCGCCGGGGGACGCGCAAGTGGTGAGTCAGCCATGAAAACTCAGGGCAGTCGAAGTCGGCCGATGCCAACCTCGGGTTCGGGAAGTTGCCCGATGCCTCGAGCGCGCAACTCGCGAATGGCGGCCCGACTTTCGGCAAGTTGCTCAGGAGTCAGATGCTTCTCCATGAGAATGCCTTCGAGATGGTCGATTTCATGCTGAAACACTCGAGCTGCGAAATCATCGAGTTCGAGATCGAGTTCGTTCCCGTCGAGGTCGTAGCCCTTCACATGAATTTCCGCCGGACGAAGGATTTCGAAATGAAGGCCGGGAATAGAGAGGCAACCTTCCGTGAATTCCGCCTCACCTCGTGATTCCACAATGACAGGGTTAATGATCACCCCGGGTTCATCATCGTGATCAAAGACAAAGAAACGTTTCTGCACACCAATCTGCGGCGCAGCAAGACCAACACCTGGCGCGTCGTACATCGTGACGAACATGTCTTGAACAAGTCGCGCGAACGCACCGTCGACATTCGTGACGTCGGCGGCGCGCTGAGTGAGCACTGGGTCACCGATGATGCGGATCGAGTGCGGGGCCATATCTCAAGGGTAGCGTCGTGACATGTCCGGCTCCTCGTCTCAGTACTTCTCGCGGATCCCGGCGGTTGATTCCGAGGAGCGAGAAATTGGTCTCTCGCTCGCTGACCTTGAACTGCGATTCACGACCGATCGAGGCGTTTTCTCCAATACCCGCATCGACGCAGGCACGCGCCTCCTTCTTCAAGAAGCGCCTCACCCAACCGAGACAATGGCAAACGTGTGCGATCTCGGATGCGGCTACGGCCCGATCGCGATCAGTTTGGCGAAACGCTCGCCGACCACTTCGGTCTGGGCTGTCGATCTCAATGAACGGGCAGTTGGCCTCACCGCTCGAAATGGCGACCTCAATCTTTGCGACAACATCCACGCGGTCGTGGTCGACGCTGATGGAGCACCTGTTGACGGAACTCCCGAGGACATCGCAGCGCTCCCCCAGCTCCAGTTCGACGGACTGTGGTCCAATCCTTCGATTCGAATCGGTAAAGCAGCGATGCACCACATGTTGACGATATGGCTCGACCGATTGACGCCAACTGGTTCAGCCTGGCTCGTGGTGCAACGGCACCTCGGAGCCGATTCACTTGCCGATTGGTTGACTGAACAAGGATGGGCAACAACTCGCGTGTGTTCTCGCGCTGGGTATCGACTTCTCGAGGTGAAGGCCCGATGACACGAAATCTTGGTGGCACCGAACTGAAGCGATTACATCGTGATTGGCGGCGTCGGAACGATCGCAAGATGGCACTCATGCTCGATGGCGTGCAGAACCCCTTCAATTTGGGTTCCATCCTTCGAACCGCTGCCGCGTACAGCGTCGATCACCTCTGGCTCGTTGGCTCACCATCTCCGAACGACGCCAAAGTGCAGAAGACCGCACTCGGTTCACAGAAATTCGTCACCACAACGTCTTGCGAAACCTCGGCCGAGGCACTCGCCGCAGCTCACGCTGCCGGTTACCGCGTCGTAGGCGTTGAGCTCGCCGAAGGCGCAGTGCCTCTTCACGAAACCGACCTCTCAGGCAACGTCTGCATCGTGATGGGCCACGAAGATCGAGGATTATCGAAAGAGCTTCTCGCTGGCGCCGACGCGCTCGCGTACATCCCGCAACTCGGGAAGATCGGCTCGCTCAATGTTGGAACCGCAGCGGCGATCGCAATGTACGAAACCCGTCGAGCCGGTTGGACCTCCGACGACTGAATCGGTCGCGTTCTCCGAGTTCAGAATCGCAACGGATCGACGTGAATGCGGAGGCGTCCTGGCGGGCGAGGCGCTTCCGCAAGTGCGTCGCACAACAGCTCGTGTGTAGGTGCACGAACGATCCATTGGCCATCAGATGGGCCGAGAACTTCCACCCCCATCGGTGCGTGAAAAGACTCAACCCATGCCGGAGCAGATGCACCCGACACAACCGCCATCGCCGTTGCCGGCGGATAGCCCAAGAGTTGGCGCCGCTCTCGTTCTGCGTCTGAGACGCGCGATGGCTCCGCCAAAAGCGCACCCTGCACTACCTCATGGTGGGGCTGGCGAGTCTGGACGAGCACACGACCGCCGCCGGCCCGTGGCCCCACCACCCGCGCCGCCCGAACAAGTAACGCGAGCGCTTCTTCTGCCGCTCGATAGCGCGGCGCCAAGAGTTCTTGATCGAAATCAAGGAAGGCGACCACATCGGCTTTATGGATTCGGTGGAGCGCCGCTTCGGTGCCGACCACGATGCGCGTACCAGTTCCTCCCGCATCGGTTCCGTGTTCAGCGGTGAGTTCCGCAACCGGTTCGCGTGCAAGCGCTTCGAGTTCCTCACGAACACGATTCACGCCAGCGCGCAAGTTCTTCATCTTCGTCCCGCCGCATTTCGCGCACAACAACGGCCGAACCGTGTTGCAGCGCAAACAAACAAGCGTTCCGTCGTCTCCTTGAATGACCGCGGCGGAACAGTTCTCACACGACGCGACTTCTCCGCATGCAACACATGAAGAAAGTCGCGAACGACCCTTTCGATTCAGGATGCAAACAACTCGTCCTTCACCGCGCAAGACCTGAACGAAACGTTCACTAAACAGACCGGAACCGGGCGGTTCATCTCGGCGATCAACGATGTCGAACATTGGCCAACCGGCTCGTTCCGCTGTTCGCGACTGAGTCAGGAGTGTTCCGCCATTTAGGGCCTCGAGCGACGGTGTCGGGCTCACCAACAAACACGGGACACCACAGCGCCGAGCTCGTTCGAGAAGCACATCGCGCGCATTCCACGTTGGCGTTTGCTCTTGCTGAAACGATTCATCGTGTTCATCGAGCACGACAATTGCGGCTGGCGATGCAATCGGAGCAAACGCGGCAGATCGTGAACCCAACACATTCGCCCAACCAGCTCGAGCAAGTGACCAGTCGTCGGGAAGCAATGCCACCGGCAAGCCGGCTCGTCGAAGACGCAACCCCAAATGACGAGCCGTCGAAGCAACCGGGGCCGCCACCAAGATCGGGCCTAACGCGGCTGCGGCAAGTAAAAGAGGATACGGATCAACTGCAGGCGCAAGCCGAACGGTTGCGACCGCACACGACAGCGCTTCCTTCGCGAGTTCATGAACTTCATCAGTTGCAACAGGTTGAGGAGGCAGCGTTCGGACCGGCGCTCGCGGCAGACCACGCACGATCGAAGGCGGCGACGCTGTACGCAAGATCGCGGCCGGACGCCCTGCCCACCGCCACGAGGCCCAGTCAGCGAGATCAAAAAGTTCGGGAGGCGGACCCCACCCACTGACTTTTGCGATCGATTGAAGCGTCACGCCCGGAGGAGGTTCGACTCGGTCTTCTACGACCCAGCCACCAACTCGACGGCCATGCAGCGCGATACGCACCATCGTGCCCACGCGAATCTGATCCGACATCGACGGCGGCACCAGGTAATCAAAGGTCTTATCGATTGCCGGCTCATCGGGTCGAACGCGTACGACGTGTTGCGCGACTGCAGACTCCCCTGCAGCACCAGCTACGGGGGTTGGCGTTTGCGCCGACGCGTCTGATCCGCCCACTGGGGGCGGATCAAATGACAGCGAGGGTTGGTTCGGATCGGCCGCCATCTCAGCGCCGTCCCGAGAGAAAACCGATGATCAGAGACCGAGTTCCGACTTCAGAGCGTCGACACGGTCGGTGCGCTCCCATGTGAACGCGTCGCCGGTGCGACCGAAGTGACCGTAGGCCGCGGTCTGCTTGTAACGCGGCTTGCGAAGGTCGAGATCGCGTGCGATTGCTGCGGGACGAAGGTCGAAGACTTCGCGAACTGCCGCTGCGATCTTTTCTTCATCGACGTTGTTGGTGCCAAAGGTTTCAACCATGATCGAAACGGGATGCGCAACACCGATTGCGTAGGCAACCTGCACTTCACAACGATCAGCGGCGCCAGCGGCAACCACGTTCTTGGCAACCCAGCGCGCGGCATATGCAGCAGAGCGGTCGACCTTCGACGGGTCCTTGCCGGAGAATGCACCACCACCATGACGAGCCATGCCGCCATAGGTGTCGACAATGATCTTTCGGCCAGTGAGTCCGGCATCGCCCACTGGACCACCGATCACAAAGCGGCCAGTCGGGTTCACCAACACCTGGTAGTCGTCATTGGCGAACTGTGCCGGAATGACGGGGCGGATTACGTGCTCGATCAGATCGGGACGGATGGCGTCTTCGCGGTCGATGCCATCGTCGTGCTGGGTCGAGATCAGCACCGTGCGCAAACGAACGGGCTTTCCATCTTCGTAATCGAAGGTGACCTGGGTCTTACCGTCGGGGCGAAGGTAGGGAACCGTGCCGGCTTTGCGAACATCGGCAAGTCGCTCCGCCATGCGATGAGCGACGTGGATCGGAAGCGGCATGAGCACATCGGTCTCGTTGCACGCGTAGCCGAACATCATTCCCTGATCGCCTGCACCCTGCTTGTTGAGGATGTCTTCGCCAGAGGTGCCGGTGCGAACTTCTTCAGAGTCGTCAACGCCCTGCGCAATATCTGAGGATTGCGCGTCGAGACTCACCATGACGCCAACGGTTTCGCCGTCGTAGCCATAGGACTCGCGGTCGTAACCGATGCCCTTGATCGTGTCGCGAACAATGCTGGGAATATCGACGTACCCAGAGGTCGTGACTTCGCCCGCGATGATCGCGAGTCCGGTCGTGACGAGGGTTTCGCAAGCGACACGACTCATTGGATCGTTGGTCAGCATTGCGTCGAGGATGGCGTCGGAAATCTGATCGGCCATCTTGTCTGGGTGGCCCTCGGTAACGGATTCCGAGGTGAAGGTCCAGCTGCTCACGGGATACTCCTGTGTCGTTGGTTCGGGGAGAAACCTAGTCGGGCAGACGCCCTCAACGGTCGGACCTGATCGCCACAACTGCATCAAGCACTGCTTTGGCGACCGCTCGTTTATCGGTCAGGGAAATCGTCGTGGCATCGCCGCCCGCACCGAGGATGGTGACCGCATTGGTGTCGTGCTCAAAGCCCACGCCGTCGGCACCAACGTCATTGGCCACAATGAGGTCGAGATTCTTGCGTTCGAGTTTGCCGCGAGCGTTGTCGAGCACGTTGTCGGTCTCCGCCGCGAAACCAACCAGCACCTGACCGGGAGCCTTGCGCTGACCCAGGTCAACAAGAAAATCATGAGTTGGTTCAAGCACGATGCGGGGCTCGGCGTCGGCGCCGAACTCGTCCTTCTTGATCTTGTGATCAGCAACTGCGGCGGGACGAAAATCGGCAACAGCCGCCGCCATGATGATGATGTCGTGCTCATCGGCTCTGGGCATGACTGCTGCTTGCATATCGGCGGCACTCACCACATCGATGACATCAGCACCTGCGGGAGCGGGAAGACTTGCAGTTGTCACCAGCGTGACCTTCGCACCGCGCGACAACGCCTCGGCGGCGATCGCGTAGCCCTGCTTCCCCGATGATCGATTGGTGATGACGCGCACCGGATCGATCGCTTCACGAGTTCCACCGGCGGTAACGAGAACACGAACTCCGGCGAGATCATCATCGACCGAGAGCGCAGCTTCGATAGCCGCAACGATGTCGGCAGGTTCTGCCAGTCGACCAGTACCGATATCGCCGCCAGCGAGTCGACCTTCACCTGGGGGAACAATGATCACGCCACGAGAGGCCAACAATGCAAGGTTGTCCTGCACTGCAGGGTGTTCCCACATCTCGGTATGCATGGCCGGACAAAGCACAACAGGTGCGCGCGTTGCGATCAGCGTCGCAGTGAGGAGATCGTCGGAATAGCCGTGCGCGTACGCAGAAATGAGACGAGCGGTTGCGGGGGCAACAACGATGAGATCGTTGTCTTGACCTAGTCGCGTGTGTGGAATCGGAGACGTTTCGTCCCACAACGAGGTTTGAACTTTTTCCGAAGCAAGAGCCGACAGCGTGGTTTCGCCAATGAAGTGATTGGCACCTTCGGTCATGATCGGAATGACATGCGCGCCGGCGTCGACGAGTCGACGACAAACATCGACCGCCTTGTACGCGGCAATGCCCCCGGTAACGCCCAGGACGATGCGACGGGAGTTGAGGGTCATACCCGCAGAACCGACAGGAAGTCGGTCAGTCAGCCTCAGGTGCTTCGTCGATGGCCTCGGCCAGTTCGACGGTTTCTTCGATGCCCTCGACAACATCCTCAAGGAGGAGTTCGGAGGGGTCGATGCGCACGGGGATGATCTTGTCGGCCGAAATTTCTTCGAACGCGATCGAAAGGGGCTTACGCGCAAGCGAGGTGACCTGCGGCGGAACGTTCGAACCTTGCCCTTCACCGAGCTGGTTGAAGTAGGCGTTGATCTGACGAGCGCGCTGCGCGCCAAGCGAGACCAGCGTGAATCGTGAATCGACCTTCGAGAGAAGGACTTCAATTCGGGGATTCACCATCGAGTCATGGATCTGAGCCACGGCACACCTTCGTTACGGGTTGAGGAGGAACTACTTGAGCGAGCGAGTCCTGCTGAGCGCAGACAAATGCCCTCGCAGAGGAGGGAGAAGCCTACCGCAGGGACCCGTCCAGACCACATTGCGCACTCGGCCGCCCGAAGGTTCGGCGTGAGTCAGAGCGAACGGCGTTCGGCGATCAGGCTCTGGACCTCGGCCACCGTTCGGTCGAGATCGTCGTTCACGATGCAGATTGCGCCGAGCCGTCGGCCCTCGGCCAACTCGGCTTGGGCCACCGCGATCCGGCGTTCGGCCTGCTCAGGAGGGTCTCCCCGCCCCCGGAGGCGCTCGGCCTGAACCTCGGCAGAAGGAGGCTCAAGCAGGATGAACAGGCAATCTGGCACCCGTTCAAGCACCTGCGCAGCACCTTGGACATCGATCTCGAGGATGACATCACGGCCATCGGCGCCATCGGGCCATGGTGAGCCATAGAGATTGCCGAGGAATTCGGCATATTCGAGGAATCCGCCGGCGGCGGCGTGCTCCTCGAACGCTTCCCGGGTGGTCCAGACGTACGCGTCTTCACGCTCACCAGGACGACGCTCGCGAGTACTCCACGAACGAGAGAGCCACAGCGTGGGGTCAGCCTCGATGAGACGGGCGACAACCGTGCCTTTGCCTACTCCCCCAGGTCCGCAGACGACGATGATCACGGTGGCGTAATCAGTTGCCGAACGAGGCCAGGAGCGCCTTGCGCTGCTGCTCGCCCAAACCACGGATGCGTCGGGTATCGGCGATACCAATATCGGTCATTGCCCGACGAGCCTTCACCTTGCCGACACCAGGAAGCGATTCGAGGATTGCCAAGACTTTGATACCGGCAACGAGTTCGTCGGTTCCTGCGAGATCGAGAACTTGACCAAAGGTGAGTTCACCGGACTTCAACTTGTCCTTGACCACGGCACGAGCTCGGCGCGCTTCAGCGGCTTTCGCGAGCGCGGCCTGCCGTTGTTCTGGAGTGAGTGCAGGAGGCTGCGGCATGGGCGAGACCCTAGCCGTTGACCTGCGACGGTCGTCCGGACGGCCGTCCTTGGCGTTAGTTCAGTGCTGCTGCGACCTCGGCAGCGATCGAAATCGCAGCGGCGATTGGATCTTCCGCGTGGGTCACCGCACGACCGATCACCAGGACATCGGCGCCCGATTGGATTGCCGAGGTTGGGGTCGCTGGCCGAGCTTGATCGTCGACACCCACGCCGGCAGGGCGGATACCAGGAACAACGGTGACGACATCAGGTGCGAGCGCGCGCACCGTCGCCAAGTCGCTGGCCGAACACACCAAACCGCCACAACCTGCGTCGAGAACAAAACCCACGCGTTGTTGAAGCGCAGTGAGGTCTGCCTGTTCACTCGTCAGCACAGTGATTCCTAAACAGGTTGGTGCCGGAAGACCAGCTGCAGCCGCACCTTCGGCGACTCCTTCGACGCCGGCACGTAGATGTTCAACACCAGCTCGCGTGTGCACCGTGAGATAGGAAACACCCAGCGAACCCATCACCCTCGCGGCCTTGTTGACGGTGGTCGGGATATCAAGGAGTTTGAGATCGGCGAAGACCGAAAAATCATCGCCAATCATTGCTTCGATTGCTTCTGGACCTGCAGCGCTGAAGAGTTCGAGTCCGACTTTGGCGACACCAAACCAGGGCTTGAGGACGTGCGCCAAACGTCGGGCCGTAACGATGTCGTCGACGTCGAGCGCGAGTGCGAGACGCGATCGGATTTCGTCGGGTGCACCATCGCGAAGCTCGAGGTTGTTAGCGGGCATGAACAGCTCCGATCACTTCGCGGACAGAACGAACACCATGGTCCGCACACCAGGTTGCAATTTCTTCACTTACGCGTTCGACGCTACGGGGATCGGCGAATGACGCGGTGCCGACTTGAACAGCACTTGCTCCCGCCATCATGAGTTCAATCGCGTCGACACCACGAGCGACACCTCCGACGCCAATGATTGGAATCTCTGGATGCGCGGCGTACACATCGTGAACCGCGCGAACCGCGACGGGATGAATAGCTGGTCCGGAAAGCCCGCCGCCGCCGTTGCCAAGCCGATACGAACGCGTCTCGGTATCGATCGCCATTCCGAGAACGGTGTTCACAAGCGTGACAGCTTGAGCACCAGCTTCATGCGCAGCTTTGGCGATTGATGCCAAATCAGAAACATTTGGACTGAGCTTTGCCCACATCGGAAGTCCACACACTGACGCCGCTTGAATCGCTTCAGCCGTTGTATGAGGTGCGTGCGCAAACATCCGATTGCGATCGTGATGATTTGGGCACGACACGTTGACTTCCACCGCAACAACCTGCGGTGGCGCGTTACGCAACATTTCCGCTGCGCGCGCGTAGTCGTCGATCGTCGAACCCCAGATGCTGGCGACAACGGTTGCTCCGGTAGCGATCACCGCAGGGAGTTCCTCGTCGAGCCACTTGCTCACCCCCGGACCTTGAAGACCAACGCTATTGATCATTCCGGCTGGCGTTTCGTGGACTCGGGGCGCGGCGTTACCTGCCCAAGGTTCTGCCGAAAGCGACTTCACGACGACCGCGCCAAGTTTGGAAAGGTCGACATAGGCGCTGAGTTCGTCGCCGTGACCAGCGGTACCAGACGCCGTCATCACCGGATTGCGAAGTTCAAGCGAACCCACAGTTGTCGTGAGATCGACGGACGCTCCGAAATGACGACGCTTGGCCATCAGGCTGCTCCCCCGCTTCGAACACCCTGGTGGTATTCCTGCAACGGTCGTACTTCGAGAGGATGGGCCGCACGATCGGCCATGCCATTGACGGCAGCGAGGCCCGCGGCACCAGTCGTAAGCAACGGGATGTTGTGCTTACCCGCTGCAGCGCGGATGTGTGCACCATCGGCTCGAGGCCCTCGTCCGCGTGGAGAATTCACCACGAGCACGACCTCGCCACTTTCGATGAGGTCGACTGCATCGTGGCCATCGGGTTCGCCAAGTTTGGCAACCACCGTTGCGACCTCGATGCCGTTTCGAGTCAGGTGCTCGGCCGTGCCTGAGGTCGCCGCAATCGAAAATCCGAGTTCACGGAATCGCTGCGCGGTCTTCACACCAACCTCTTTGTCGCGGTCGGCTAGTGACAAGAACACGGTTCCGGATGTCGGAAGATTTGTTCCGGCCGCGAGTTGGCTCTTGGCAAAGGCGAGACCAAAGGTGAGGTCGATACCCATGACTTCACCCGTCGAACGCATTTCTGGTCCGAGCAACGCGTCGGCTTCTGGGAAACGACTGAAAGGAAGCACCGCTTCTTTCACGGCAATGTGGTCACCCTGCACCGGTTCAGACAGCAAACCTTCAGCGCGCAATTCAGTGAGCGTGGCACCGAGCATGACTCGTGCGGCCACCTTCGCCAACGGAACACCAGTTGCTTTTGCAACGAACGGAACCGTGCGACTCGCCCGCGGATTTGCTTCGATGACAAACACTTGGCCGCTCTTGACTGCGTACTGAACATTCAACAATCCGACAACACCAAGCGCATCGGCAATTCGGTGGCTGTAATCGGTGAGCACTGCCATGGTTTCTGCGGAAAGTGAGTAGGGAGGAATAACACAGGCAGAGTCGCCCGAGTGCACGCCGGCTTCTTCCACATGCTCCATGATTCCGCCGATAACGAAATCGCCGTTGACATCGCGGATCGAATCGACATCGACCTCTGTCGCATCTTCAAGGAATCGGTCGACAAGCACAGGACGTTCGGCAGAAAGTCCACCTTCTTTACCAAGGCTGCCGAAACTCGCGAGTTGTGCCATCGCGACTCGGAGACCTTCGTCGTCGTACACGATCTCCATCGCGCGGCCACCGAGCACATAACTCGGACGCACAAGCACCGGGTAACCGATTCTTTGCGTGATCGCGAGAGCCGCATCGATGTCGGCCGCGGTTCCGCCTGCAGGCTGCGGAATTTCGAGACGAGCACACAGCGCGTTCCAAAGTTCTCGATCCTCGGCGGCATCGATGGACTCAGGTGACGTGCCAGCAATGAGCTCGACAGGAAGCGTGTTCGAAAGTTTGAGCGGTGTCTGGCCTCCGAGAGAGACGATGACGCCGACTGGCTTTTCTGCATCGAGGATGTTCATGACATCTTCGTGAGTGAGCGGCTCGAAGTACAGACGATCGCTGGTGTCGTAGTCGGTGGAAACCGTTTCAGGATTGCAGTTCACCATGATGGTTTCGAAGCCGGCGTCGCGAAGTGCAAACGACGCATGCACGCAGCAGTAATCGAATTCGATGCCCTGGCCAATTCGGTTCGGGCCCGAACCGAGAATGACCACCTTCTTGCGATCAGAAGGTGACACTTCGTCGGTGTCTTCCCATGTTGAGTAGTGATACGGAGTGGTCGCTTCAAACTCCGCCGCACAAGTGTCGACGGTCTTGTAGGTAGGAAGAACACCGAGTTCGATCCGACGAGCACGCACCTGCGCTTCGGTGCAGCCCCAGAGCCACGCGAGTTGCGCATCGGAAAAGCCGAGTCGCTTCGCTCGGCGCCAACCCAAACGGTC
>JALQSZ010000059.1 GCA_023264135.1 Acidimicrobiales bacterium | reverse complement strand
AATAGCTTTGGAGTATCCGACACTCGCTGTGCACGGAATCGTCGCTGACTTCCACAGTTGCTTCGAACGATTGCCGTCGTCAGATCGTCGGCTCGTGGCCTTCATTGGTTCGACAATTGGGAATCTTGATCCCGCGCAACGATCACGTTTTTTGTTTGACCTCGATTGCGCACTCACTCGTGAGGACCGGCTCCTTCTTGGCGTGGATCTCGTAAAAGACACCGATCGACTCCTCGCTGCCTACAACGATTCCGCTGGAGTTACTGCGGAGTTCAATCGAAATGCGCTTCGGGTATTGAACGCAGAACTCGGGAGCGATTTCGACGCAGAGCAGTTTGTTCACCGTGCGATCTGGAACGATGAGGAACGTCGCATTGAGATGCGCTTGCATGCCGAAACAGACCAAAGTGTGAAGCTTCCGGGAGTGGATCACCCGCTGACGTTCGCGGCCGGGACTGAACTCCGAACGGAAATTTCCTCAAAGTTCACCGTCGAGGGAATGACGGAGGAACTCTGGACAAGGAATTTTGAAGTCGACACCGTGTGGGTTTCCGAAGGGAATGAGTTCGCGCTTTTCCTCGCCCATCCCTATTGCTAACGACCGCTACGGTTTCGTACGTGACGCAAGCTTCTGATCAACCCCAGAGTCGGTTGGCTGCCAAATACATCGCGACGTTCGTGGTGGTGTTGGCGCTTGTTGCTGCGGCAACGTTTTTCGTCCCCCGTATCACCGATCATTTTCTGCATGAACACGGCGGAGCCATTCTCACGGATGTTGCAAAGAGTTGGTCTCTGACCATTCTCAATCCGCTCTACTGGATCTTCCTCCTCGTGATCGCGCTACTTGAACTTCGATGGGCCGCGCGTGCCGGCGAAGGAATGCTTTCGGTCGGAGCAGCACAGGATTTTGTTTGGTTACTTCTTGCGCCGATTTTCAATCTCACGATTATCTTCTTCTATTTGCAGGTTTTGAATCAGATTTATGAGGGCCCGCTTCACTCGGCATCACTTGATGTCGAAGCGGTGGTGGGAGTTGCGCTTACTGCGGTGCTTGCGTTTTTGCTGGCTGATTTCTTTATGTGGCTGAGTCATTTCATTCGCCACAAGGTTCCTCAGTTCTGGCGTTTTCACCAGGTGCATCACTCACAAACCAAGATGAGCGTGCTCACTGACAATCGAGTGCACTTCATCGAATCAATGATTTCTGCCTCGATTTCCTACATTCCGGCGCGACTTCTAGGTCTGAGCGACGAGGCCAGTACGTTCCTTGCGTTCGCCACCGTCTTCTTCACGGGGTTCACGCATGCCAACCTGCGCACCAACCTTGGCCCCATTCGATGGCTCACTGTCACTCCTCAGTCACACCGCGTGCATCACTCAGTTGAACCGCAACACTGGGACCACAATTTCGGAGCGGTGCTGAGCATTTGGGATCGCATGTTTCGCACGCAGTTCAAGGGCGCCAATGATTACCCGGCGATCGGCATTGAAGATCCAACGTTCCCGCTCGAACAAAGCCCAGCGCCGACGAGTGTGTTGAGGACGTACTTCCTGCAGATCGTCCACCCATTCAAGATGGTGTTCAAAGACTTTCAGAAGTCGTGAACTAGACAGCAGCAGATTCGGCGTTCGCTCCTCGAGCTGTCCACGAAATGTAGAGCGCGCCGGGAATGGTGATGATGCCGGCGGCACCAAGCAGTGGGTCGCCAATCAAAAGTCCATATGCGAGCCAAACCGCAGCGTTCGTCCCAATGAGGACCCACGAAAGTATTGAAACTCCGTGCATGGCATCGGGGTGTCGCGCTGCTTTGTACACCTGAGGAATCGAAATTGCGGCAGCGCTGAGCGCAGCGATCGCGCCCATGAGTTGGGTGTCTTTGTGAAAAATCACCGTGAGCGCCACCATTGCTGCAGTGGCAACGGCGACGCGGAGATGCAGACCACCGAGTTTCGCCAGCATGTAGAGCGAGGTGCACGAAACGATCAATCCGGCGAACGAGGAAATCAGGCTCGGCACATTGTGAAGGTCAATTGAATAGGCCACCCACCACACGCCCGAGACCACGAAGATTGCGAGGCTTGCATCGCTAACTCCCTCGGCAACGCCGGTTCGCTTCAGACGCAACGCCATAGGTACAACGCGAAGAATTGAAATACATGTTCCGAAGATTGCGAGGAAGTGAATAAGAAACTCGTGCATATCAGGACGCCAAATCCAGATCAGTTGTCGACGATTGATTGTTGGTTTGCTTCGAACCTGGTCGACCGAAGACCGTGCGGATCCGTTCTTTCCAGTTCGTGGCTTCGGAAACTTCGCGGAAGATTGATCGGTATTCGTTTGTCATGAGTCGTATCGGATTCGTTGAAGGTTCAGTTTCGGCGAGGCCATACCGAACTCGTTGCTCTTCGCGTTGAAACGTGCCAAAGAGTCGGTCCCAAAGAATAAGGATGCCGCCGTGGTTGCGGTCGAGGTACTCGGGCTGCGAACCGTGATGAACGCGGTGATGTGACGGCGTGTTCAGGACTTCTTCGGCGACTCCGAGTCGATCAATCAATTCGGTATGAAGCCAATACTGGTAGGTGAGATCAATTGCGCGTGCGGTTTCGACGACGCTTGGCCGAAAACCAAGAAACGACATGATTCCGTAGGGAACGAACATCATGAGCGGTTCTGCGACGGGATTACGTAATGCAGTCGAGAGGTTGTAACGCTCGCTTGAGTGATGCACGGAATGCACGGCCCACATCGCTCGGCTTGTGTGGCGGATGCGGTGATCCCAATAGGTGAGGAAATCCCAGAGAAGAAGAGCGGAAGCTTGGGTGGCGAGGCCAGTACCGAGATCACGCTTCCACCCGCCGCGTCCCCAAAGTGCATGCGCCGATGCTTGCGATGCCCAAGTGAGGGCACCAGTCACAATGCTTGCAGCCGCCGTTGTCACGGAAGCCGACGGTCGCACACGACGAGCAAGTTCCGACAGTGTTCCGTTCTCTGATCGAGCGAGTGCGTCGGTGGCGCTGGTAGCCGCTGCGGCGCCAATCATTCCGGCGACAAGAACCCGGCCGTACTTTCCTCGGCCGGGCACTGTCGTTGATAGCGCCTTCGAGATGAGTGGGGGAACGACGAAACTGGCCGCGCAAATGGAGAGGCTGGCGATGGTGTCGTTGCGTTCATAGCCAAGCGGACGCGCTGACTCATCTAGATCATCAAGTGTGAGTTCACGGCGTTTGAGTGCGAGGACTTCGATGCCGATGAGTCCGACGAGGACCGGCGTGACATACCGCATGAGATCTCTTTCGCCCACGGGGAGATGCTAACCGGTGACCGTTTCGCTACCCGACGGACACCCTTTGGCGACGGAGTCTTGTGTGTGAGTATTGAAAACGGACACACAACGTTGGGGGTTGGTATGAAGATCGAATCGGGGATGGTCGCAGTCGTGACTGGTGCCGGAAGCGGCATTGGTCGAGCACTCGCTGAAAAGGCAGCCCAGTCGGGAATGCGAGTTGTTGCTGCCGACATCGAACAACCACGACTCGACGACACCGTTGCGGCTCTTGGTCAGATCGGTGCCGAGGCGATCGGTGTCCGAACTGATGTGTCAGTTGAAGAAGATGTGCAACGGCTTGCCGATGCCGCCTACGACCACTTCGGTCAAGTGAATCTGTTGTGCAATAACGCAGGCGTGTTTAGCGGCGGCCTTATGTGGGAACGCACCATGGCCGACTGGCGTTGGGTGATGGGCGTGAACGTCGATGGGCTCATTCACGCGGTGCGCGCGTTTGTCCCGCGCATGCTCGAAGCGGAAGGTCCTGGTCACATCGTGAACACCGCGTCGATGGGCGGTCTTGTCACGGGTGCGTATTCGGGTCCGTACTTCACATCGAAATTTGCAGCGGTTGGCCTCACTGATTGTTTGGCCCAAGATCTTCGGACAACCGGTAAAGACGTGGCCGCGTCGGTGCTTGTACCGAGTTTGATTAACACCAACATCGGTACCTCGGGCCGAAACCGTCAAGAGCGTTGGATTGATCGCGGTCGAGATTCCACGCCCGATGCCGACTTTGTCGAAGCGATGCTCGCCGATTCCACTGCAGGTGGCATGGATCCAAACGAGGTCGCCGATCTTGTTTTTGATGCAGTCGAAGCCGGCAACTTCTGGATTCCGACGCAGCCGAGTTATCACGATCAAATTCGCGCTCGACATGAAGACATGCAGGCATTGCGGGTTCCGGTTCCGCCAGTGCTCGATTGAACTCGAACGCGAAACGGCACCCCGTGTGGGGTGCCGTTCGTCGTTCGGATGTTGCCGCTGATTAGCTCAGTGCGATGCCGCAGGTCTGAGCTGCGGATTCAAGCGCTGCGTATGCCGCTTGACGTTCGGTCTTGCTCAGCTTGTGATCAGGCTTCGTGATGCCTTGGGCGCTGAGGCAGGCCTTCTGATCGGGGCTCAGCGCTTTGAGTTCAGCGCGAAGCTCCTTGATCTTGGCTGCGGCCGGACGTTCCGGAAGGGTGACGCCACAGGTAGTGGCCGCTGCCTGAAGGTTGGCCTTCGCTGCTGCTCGTTCGTCGGCAGTCAGCTTGTGATCGGGCTTCACCACACCATTGTCGGTGAGGCACTGGCGCTGATCAGCAGTAAGCGACTTGAGAAAGGCGCCCTTGCCTTGCGCGGCTTGGGTGGTCTGGTCGGTGGTTTGCGCGCCTGCAACGTTGGCAGCAAACAATCCGGTGATGGCGGTTGCGCTGAGAACTCCAGCGGCGATCAAGGTGCGGACCTTCGTGGATTTCATGAGATGACCTCTTTGCATTGTTCTGGGGGAGTCTCAACGGCTCCCGTCGAGACACCAGTACTTTGGCGAACCGACCTTCAGCGATGGCCAACGTACCCTTGAGATTCGCTGGAACATTCGTTCTCAAGGCAATCTCAAGGTTCTCTTGAGGTTCGACTCAGGCCCACACGACAGGCTCCCCACATGACAACAAAGCCCAAGGTTCTTGTCGTGGATGACGAGGAGAACATTTCGTTCCTCGTGGCCTCGGCCCTCAAGCTCGACGGTTGCGAACTTCGTTCGGCAGCGACTGGTCGTGAGGCTGTCGATGCCGCTGAAAAGTTTTCTCCCGACGCGATCGTGCTCGATGTGATGTTGCCTGACTTTGATGGCTTTGAAGTTTTGCGCCGCATTCGGAACGCCGGCTGTCTCGCTCCGGTGTTGTTTCTCACCGCCCGAGATGACACCGACGACAAAGTGCGTGGCCTTATGGCCGGAGGCGACGACTACATCGTCAAACCGTTCGTACTTGAAGAGCTAGTTGCACGTGTGCAGGTTCAGTTGCGCCGCCGCGGCACCTCGCCGCTTTCTTCGCGTTTACAAATTCACGACCTTGTGATTGATGACGATGCTCATCGTGTGTGGCGGGGCGACACGGAAGTGTTTCTTTCGGCAACCGAATACCGGTTGTTGTTTTGTCTTGCATCAAATGCTGGTCGTGCGGTGAGTCGTGCGCAGATCCTTGATCACGTCTGGCAATACGACTTCGATGGCGAGTCGTCGATCATCGAATCGTTCATGTCGAATCTTCGAAAGAAGGTCGACAATGTTGAACCGAAATTGATTCACACCGTTCGCGGGATTGGCTACAGCCTCCGGGAACCAGGATGACCCTTCGTACCCGATTGATCGCTGCGTTTATCGCAGTCGCTGTGATGCTGGGCGTAAGCAGCATCGTTGTCACGCTTGTGCAACGTTCGTATTTGATGAATCAGGTTGACCAACAGCTCGAGGGCATTGCTCCCGCTTCGGGGCCAGTGATCGCGCGCATTGCCTCCAGCTCGTCGCGCCCCAATGCACAGAACCTATTGCAGACGGAATTTTCTGAGTACTACGTCGGACGCGTAACGAACGATGGCCAACTCACGACCTATATCGCTCCGACAACCGATTCAGAGTTGGTGCCGGTGATTCCCGCTACGCCGAACTTCGGGACCCCAAGAACCGTCCGCACAGAATCAGGGTCCGCCAATCGCATTCGCATTATTGAAACTCGACTTGCCGATGGATCAATTGGCGTCTTCGGCGTTTCGCTCTCGAAAACGGAAGCAGCGATTCGTCGACTGATCATCACTGAAGGGATTGCGTCACTTGTTGTGCTTGCGGTGATGGGGCTTGTCGTGTTTTGGGTATTCCGCTTGGGTATTCGCCCCATTCGAAAGATGACCGAAGCTGCCGATGCGATCTCCGCCGGATCACTCGATGCTCGTGTTGAAGTGCCTCCGGGTGGCACTGAAGCTTCGCGACTGGGTCAAGCACTCAACACGATGATCGACACCACGCAAGAGTCTGAAGCGAGACTTCGCCAGTTCGTTTCCGATGCTTCGCATGAACTTCGGACGCCGCTGACCACACTGCGCGGATACACGGCGCTGTACGACGCGGGTGGGTTCGAGACGAAGGAAGAACTCGATGACGCGATGCGGCGAATGGGAAATGAAGCGGCTCGTATGGGACGAATCGTTGACGATCTTCTCTTGCTCGCGAAACTTGATGAACACGGCGCTCGAGCCCCAGAGGCAGTGGAACTTGGGGGAGTGCTTCGCGATCTCGCTTCCGACATCGCGGTCGTGCAACCGGGCCGTCCGATCACTGTGGAATGTGCGGAACCGGTAACGGTGATGATCGATCGCGATCATGTGATGCAAGCAGTCACCGCATTTACGACGAATGCGCTCCGCTACACCGATGTTTCAGCCGAAATCATTTTGCGAGCTTCGGAACTCAATGGTCGGGCGCGAGTTGAAGTAATGGATCGCGGGCCAGGAATTCCCGAGGCCGAGTTGCCCCGACTCTTCGATCGGTTCTATCGGGCCGATACAGGTCGCGCCCGCGCTGCTGGCGGAAATGGTTTGGGACTCGCGATCGTTGCGTCGATCATTTCGAGCAATCACGGGACCTACGGCGTGCAGTCAGTTGTTGGCCTTGGGTCAACGTTCTGGTTTGAACTTCCGCTGGCGCAGAATCCTCCGGTGAGCTGATCGAACTCGGACTACGGTCCAACCGTCTTCTCAGCACTCACCAATTTTGAGGTTGCACCATGTCTGTTACGGAGCACACTGCTGCCCATCAGCGCGCGGTCACGATGGATCTGCCTTTCGATAATCAACAAGATTTCATCGACGCCCAGCGAGGCTTCCTTGCTGCACTCGACAGCACGTTGATCGAAGCCACCGACGGTCGGGTGGTGTGGGATCTCAGTCCGTACGGCGATACATCGGGCGCTGCACCGGCCACGGTGAATCCGAGTTTGTGGCGACAAGCGCAACTCAATCTCATTCATGGTTTGTTCGAAGTGGTACCGGGCATCTACCAAGTTCGTGGTCTCGATATTTCGAGCATGACGATGGTGGAAGGCGATGAAGGCGTGATCGTGATTGATCCGCTCGTGTCCTGTGAAACCGCAGCCGCTGCGCTCGCGCTGTATCGATCGGTGCGCGGAGATCGTCCGGTGACCGCACTCATCTATACCCATAGCCACGTCGATCATTTCGGCGGAGCTGCCGGTGTCGTGCCGAACGGCGATCCCGGAGGAATTCCGATTGTCGCGCCTGCCCATTTCCTTGAACATGCGGTGAGCGAAAACCTGCAGGCCGGTGCGGCCATGAGCCGCCGCGCCACCTATATGTACGGAACGCTTCTTCCGCGCGGGCCCGAGGGGCAGATGACCTGTGGGCTTGGTCCGTCGCCATCATCGGGAACGTTGTCATTGCTTCCCCCGACAATCGACATCACTCATACCGGTCAGGAACTCGTGCTC
>JALQSZ010000058.1 GCA_023264135.1 Acidimicrobiales bacterium | reverse complement strand
AATTTTCGCCGCACAACGAACAGGAGTCGGCACCTCGATTGAACTCGCGCAAGCCGACGCCGCTGCTGCGTTTGACTGGTTACGCGTCGAAACTTGGCGCGCCTACGAACGGCCCGAAAGCGAAGTCACCGGCAACGCCAGTGACAACTATCAGCGCCGAGCACCAGGTACCGCTGGGATGAGCGATGGAGTTCGCTATCAGTTCTACGAAACCACGGATGGCTACATCTTGTTCATGGCTTCAGAACAGGAATTTTGGCGAAATTTCTGTGAAGGAGTTGGACGCGCCGACCTTTTCGAGCGCTGGCCCGGCAACGAAGAACTTCGTACCGAACTCATTGCCATCTTTCGTTCTCACTCCACCGAGTACTGGGCGGCGTTTGGTGCGCGCCATAACACCGCAATCGTTCCTGCCAATTCTTCGCGAAGCCTTCCGACAGATCCACATTTCACACAGCGAACATCGTGGTTGCCGTCCTCAACACACGGTGCCGATATGTTGCCCCTGCCCCTCAAGTTCGTAGGTTCCGAACTCGAAACTCTTGGACGGGCCCCATTCGCCGGTCAGCATTCACAAGAAATCCTTCGTGAACTTCTCGGTCGAAGCGAGGACGACATTGCGCAACTTTTCGCCACTGGAGTTGTCGAGTAAATCGTCACTCGTCTCCCCCGTCGCGTGAGCGTTATGAACGTCGTCGCTTCGGTCGATCAAGTCGACCCAGAGTCACTAACAATTCGCCAACGGTGTGATCGCGCTCAAGCGGGTGGCGCAAAGGAATATCGCCATGAACTTGGTACGAGTTGCGTCGACCCTCCTTGGTGCGAGTCACATACCCCGCATCGACAAGGTCGCTAATAATTGCTTGGGCAGAACGTTCAGTGATGCCCACGAGATCGGCAACATCGCGGGTCCGCAGATCGGGATCGCCCGCCAGACAGACGAGTACATGGCCGTGGTTGGTGAAGAAGGTCCACTGTGGCTTGTCTGAAGTACTGAGGTCTTTGCTCACGGTTTTGCTCCTGGCCCCTCTGTCCTACGAGATGTATTTCCTGAAAACGCAAGCATAGACGGGCCCCATCCCGGTTCCCCGAGCCCCCTTCCCCTGTGGGAAATTATTTACGAACTGAACTACCGGTTTTCTAATTCGTCTGATAGAGTTCACTTTTGAAGGGGAGTATCCCTCAACAGAGTTGTCGTCATCACGGGTCGCAAGATCCCGGCAGCTCGGCTCACATGAGCGGGAGAGACCTTCGAACGAAGCCCACTTCGATTCGAAAGGTTGGTGCCATGAGCACAGCAAACGTCATTACCCGTCTTTCCACCCCCACTGCCCACCCTGCAGATGTTGCTGCGCGGCTCGATCGACTTGTGTCGGAACGAACCGTTCCGGCCGAGTTTCTCGACACCGCGAGAGCTCACCTCGATCGCATCGCGCTGCGGTGGCAGGAAGGTTCGGAATGGAACGAAATGTCGTGGTCGACATACCTCGAACGCGTCGCGAAAGTTGCGAGCGGCCTCACGACGCTCGGCACCGGACCTGGTGATCGCATCGTGATGCTGCTCCCCAATTGCCCAGAGTTCCACATTCTCGACATGGCAATTATGTCTATCGGTGCAACACCGATCTCTCTGTACCCGACTGCATCACCGGACCAGATCGATCACATCGTCAACAACTCCGGGGCGTTTCTTGCGATCGCCTTTGACGATGCTGCAGCGGAACGACTCTGGGCCTCAAGAGTTGTACGCAAGCTCAATCTGCAAATTGTGGTCGTACATCCTTCTGATGCGTCGACTCGACACATTGAGCTCGCGCAACTTGAAGCTTCGGATCCCATCGATCTTGACGCCTGTGTCGCCGAACTCAATCCGAACGCGGAAGCGACAGTCATCTACACCTCAGGCACGACTGGCCCCTCGAAGGGAGTGATGCTGAGTCATCGCAACATTCTGTGGGCAACGGAAAGCCTGCGCCTGGCGCTCGGCGATCGCGACCTTTCCGGCAAGCGCATCGTCTCGTACCTTCCGATGGCACACATTGCCGAACGCTCGACGTCTCACTACGCCGCAGTGAGTTCCGGTTATGAAGTCACGACATGCGCTGATACTGCACAACTGGCTGATCACCTCAAAGCAGTGCGACCGCACCTGTTCTTCGGTGTGCCGCGAGTCTGGGAGAAATTGCGCACCGGAGTAGAAAACGTTCTCGCTGCCGACCCCGAACGTCACGAGCGTTTCAACGACGCGGTTGCAACAGCGACAAGCATTCGCTCGCACATCGCAAACGGCACCGCAACTGACGATGAACTCGAGACCCTTGAGTTCCTCGACGTCATCGCGTTCGCACCTGTCCGTGATGCACTCGGACTCGATCATCTCGAACTCGCGGTGACCGGAGCTGCGCCAACTCCCCCCGAAACGATGGAGTGGTTCCGAGCCATCGGCATCCCATTAACGGAGATCTACGGGATGTCTGAGACCGCGGGCCCGATCGCCTGGACCACTGAACTGGTCTCGGCCGGGACGATCGGGCCCGCCATTCCCGGTGGCGAACTTCGGCTCGCCGACGACGGCGAAATCCTGTTCCGTGGCGGCAACGTGTTCACGGGCTACCTCGGGCGAGACGACGCAACCGCCGAAGCCATCGATGCCGAGGGTTGGCTGCACACCGGCGATATCGGTGTCATCGATGAACACGGACATCTCCGTGTGATTGATCGGAAAAAAGAGTTACTCGTGACCGCCGGAGGCAAGAACGTCAGCCCGGCCAATCTCGAAGCGGCGATGCGAACAGTGCCGCTTGTCGCCTTCGCCTGTGCGGTTGGTGATGGGCGTCCGTACGTCAGCGCGCTGGTGACACTTGATCCCGACGCCCTGGCGCAATGGGCCGATGCTCGAGACCTTGGCATTGTTGATCCGTTCCGGCTCAGTCGTCATCCCGAGCTCATCGCTGACGTCGAGCGCGACATCTTCGATGTGATGTCGAGGTTCTCGAGCGCCGAACGGGTGAAGAAGATCCACATCCTTCCCGATGAATGGACACCCGATTCCGCGTTCCTGACACCAACGCTCAAGTTGCGGCGCAAAGAAGTGTTGGCTCATTACGCGCCAGTTGTTGATGAGCTTTATGCCACGGAAGAACTCGACACGAACGCCGATCGGGGTGAGTCATGAACTGCCCAGTCGATGGAAGGGAACTGTTACTCACTCACCGTGAGGGAATTGAACTGGACTACTGCCCCGAATGCCGAGGCATCTGGTTCGATCGCGGTGAGCTCGACAAAGTCATTGAACGGACCAACCTTCAACTGACCACCGCTTCGGTACCACGAGACCGATCGGAAACGTACGAGAAGCACGCGAAGCCAAAGAAGAAGAAAGCGAGCAGCTTTCTTTCCGATCTTCTCGAGTTTGGATAAGGAGCCACAACATGTCATTCCGTAACACCGCGAAAACGTTTGTCCTCCTTGCCGGCATCGGAGGTCTCTTCATCCTCCTCGGGTCACTCTTCGGAGGCGCTGGAGGTGCCCTCATCGGACTCACCATCGCGCTCGCGATTACCGGTGCGTCGTATTGGTTTTCCGATCGGATCGCAATAAGGGCGGCGCAAGCTGTTGAGGTCGATGCAAAAACTGCACCGGAGTTACACCAGATGGTGCACAGCCTCGCGACCGCAGCCGAACTCCCGATGCCCAGGGTGTACGTCTCACCATCGCCTCAACCAAACGCGTTCGCGACGGGCCGCAATCCGGCTCACAGTGCCGTCGCAGTCACAGAGGGACTTCTCACCAACTGTCCACCAAATGAGGTGCGAGCAGTACTCGCGCATGAACTTGCCCACATCCGCAACCGGGACATCCTCATTGGCTCGATTGCCGCAGCAATTGCAACTGCAATTTCGTTACTCGCGAATATGGCGATGATTGCAGGTGTCTTTGGAGGTGGCGATGACGACGACGGTCCAAGCGCCGGTTCAATGCTGCTGATGGCGCTCCTCGCTCCCATAGCTGCTGGACTCCTGCAAATGGCGATTTCGAGGTCTCGCGAATTCGATGCCGACCGCTACGGCGCCGAGTTGTCGGGCGACCCAATGGCCTTGGCATCTGCGCTTCGTCGACTTGAAGCCCTGGCTCAACGTTCACCGATGGAGATCACGCCAGCCCAAGCAAGTGCTTGGATCGTCAATCCGCTGACGGGAACCAGAAAAGACTTCAGTCGACTGTTCATGACCCATCCACCAGTAGATGAGCGGGTCCGTCGACTCGAAGAAATGGCGCCAATGATTCACTCGATCGCCTAACGCTGGAGACGAGTGTTTTTTTCTGCGACGACCGCCTTGAGACTTGCTGCATGGGCGCGCAGCGCGTTGCGAAGGCGGTCGTCGCAACGCGCCAGAATCCGCAGAGCGAAAAGTCCCGCGTTCTCGCTTCCGTCAACAGCCATCGTCGCGACCGGAATCCCTGCTGGCATCTGCACGATTGAGAGCAATGCGTCGAGACCGTCGAACGCGGGCCTTCGGACCGGTACGCCAATCACCGGAAGTTCGGTCGCCGAGGCGATCATGCCCGGAAGATGAGCTGCTCCCCCGGCACCGGCGATGATCACCTCAATACCGTTGTCCGCCGCACGCGTCGCAAACTCGAGCATGCCGTGAGGATCACGATGGGCCGACACACACTGCACCAACGAGGGAACCTCAAATCGCTTCAACACATCGATTGCGCCCTGCATTGACGGCAGATCCGAATCGCTTCCCATCACGATTGCCACAGTCATTTTGTTTCACTCACTCTCACACGGTTGTTTGAAGTTCGTTTGCTGCTCGGACAGCGCGAACAATTGCTTCTTGGGGCGAGTCGGCAACTGCGGTGACATGACCGATCTTTCGCCCTGGCCTCGAGCGCTTGCCGTAAAGGTGAACAGCGACCTCATCACCAAACAATGCACCTCGTGCCGCTGGTGTAAGACCACCAATGACGTTTGCCATCGCCGCAGCAGGAACAACCATCGCAGTCGAACCAAGTGGAAGTCCCGCAACCGCGCGCATGTGATTCTCAAATTGCGAGGTTCGAGTTGCCTCAATCGTCAGATGCCCTGAATTGTGGGGACGGGCAGCGAGTTCATTCACCATCAGTTCACCGTCCACGACGAAGAATTCGACGGTGAGGAGACCAACAACATCGATCGCAGTTGCGATCTGAGACGCAATCGTTATCGCAGTGCGTTCAAGGGAGTCATCGAACTCCCCGGGAACCGAAACATAGCTGCACATCCCATCGGATTGCACCGTTCGTACTGGCGCATAACCGGCCACAATTCCGTCTGCACCGCGAACGACCTGAACCGCGAGTTCATCCGCAATGGCTTCACGACGTTGAACCAGCACCGTCCCCACTTCAGACCGGAACCACTGGCGAACGACTGATTCGGAGACATCAAGCAGAACTCCACGTCCGTCGTACCCACCCGTCGCAGTCTTCAACACTGCAGCGTCGTCGAATGCACGTATCGCAGTAAGCGCAGCATTGACGTCGCTCACGACGATCGTGTCGGGTTGGCGAAGTCCAAGCGCAGTAAAGAGGTCTGCCTGGAGCTGCTTGTTGACCGCAACGGAAAGTGCACAGGAACCGGGGCGACTCACAACCCCGTCCGCTTCCAATCGCGCCAGGACCCGATGATCAATCAATTCGTGGTCGAACGTCAGCACGTCCGTTCGGTCGGCGAGCCATTGCAGGTCTTCTTCGCAACGCGCGTCGCCCACCCGGGCATTTGGAAGGATCCGGAAAATTGGATCATCGGGGCAGCGAGCGAGCGCTTCCACCTGGAGGCCAAGGCGATGAGCAGCCTCGGTCATCATCACGGCCAACTGGCCGCCACCGACGATTCCCACGCAGCGAATTGAGCTCATTGAGCAAGATTAGCAGCAATTCATTTCCGGTGTTAGTATTCAGGAAACAAATGACAAGATTGGTTTCACTAAGGGAGCCCCATGGACGCCGACATTCTCAAAAACCTGACAGACCCTGCGGTGCTGTTCTTCTTCCTCGGGGTCGCGATCGGGTTGATTCGTTCGAATCTTGAGATCCCCGCTCCCATCGCCAAGTTCCTCTCGCTCTACTTACTGATGGCGCTGGGCTTCAAGGGCGGACAAGCCCTGGCCGATGCCGGACTTTCCGGCGATGGGGCCAAAGTCATCGGTGCGGCGATTGTGCTCGCTTTGGTCATACCCGCAGTGTGGTTCCTCGTCCTGCGCAAGCGGATCGATGCATTCGACGCAGCGGCAATTGCGGCAACCTACGGCTCCGTCAGTGCCGTTACGTTCGTCACCGCCTCACAATTCATTGCATCGAGAGGTGATGAGGCAGGCGGTCATATGACGGTTGCACTCGTCCTTATGGAGTCGCCCGCAATCATCATGGCAGTGCTCCTCGCCACTTGGGTTCGCTCTCGTTTGAACACCAACGGCGAAAACAGTTCTGTCGAAAACTCACTCTTGGTCGGCACTAGCACTTCGTCCACATCGCAACTGGCAACTACTGATTCACAAACGTTGGTTCCTGAAGCCCCGCATCCTGCCGGTGAACGTGGACCAGAAGAAGGTGTCGATCAATCACACCCCCCAATCTCTATTAAAGAGGTTTTACGCGAAGCATTTACCGACGGCGCCCACCTCCTGTTGATCGGCTCGATGGTTATCGGCGCCGTCAGTGGCGAGAAGGGTGGCGAAGCGATGGCGCCATTCGTCAATGGAGTGTTCAAAGGCTTTCTCGCCTTCTTCCTCCTTGAGATGGGTCTGCTTGTCGCCCGGCAACTCCGAGAAGTTCGCGACGTCGGTCCCTTCCTGATTGCGTTCGGCGCGATCGTCCCGTTCGTGAACGCCACAGCAGCACTCACCATTGGTTGGGCGCTCGGACTGACCGTGGGAGATCTGACCTTGCTCGCCGTACTCGCTTCAAGCGGCAGCTACATCGTGGTGCCCGCGGTGGTGCGTTACGCGATCCCCGAAGCGCGGCCGAGTCGTTACTTCACTCTCGCGCTGGGCATCACCTTTCCCATCAATATCGCTCTGGGAATTCCGCTGTACTACGCAGTCGCTTCCGCGATCGGAACATGATTCGTCACGACCTCAGTTGCGCACGACCGGGATGGGGCTGTCGATTGTGACAGTCCCATCGGCGCGTGCTTCCACGGTGAGGAAGCCGTGCGGTGTTGGCACCGTTGCGCGCGCCCATTCGAGATCACCCAGATTCGGCGCAACGCGCACCGACGCGTAACCCGGTTCGGCCGGCGTAATACCGAGCACGTGTTGAATGAGATCTCGCGATGGCGTCGATGACCAGCCATGACAGCGCGTGCCGCCGGTCCAACACTCTGGCCACGTGGTCTCGCCGGCTTCGAGGAACACGTTCCAATCGCGACACAGATCAGCAATGAGATCAGCGCGCCCGGCACGTGCGAGTCCGTCATGCACCACGAACCGGAAGAACGGTTCGGCTTCGACCATTTGGTTTTCGACATCCCATTCCGGTTCGGGATACCCGGTGAGCATGTAGCCGTAGCCCGTCGAACCGCCGGTGGGCGTGACGGGATCCATCACGAACGAATGACGGATCAGACGCGAACGATCGGTAAGACGAGTCACCACTCGATCGATACGTGACGGCGGGACGATGCCCGCCCACAACGCTGCCGCGCCACCGTGTTGCGCCGCCGCGCGTTGGGGAATGCCACCGAGCACATGGTCGATGTACACGCCGCGATCTTCATCCCAGAACAGGTCGAACGAGTTGCGCACGCCTTCGTAGCGGTTGCGGGCCCACGCCGCCGAACCGGCGTTGCCGAT
>JALQSZ010000057.1 GCA_023264135.1 Acidimicrobiales bacterium | reverse complement strand
GGCGAGCGACCAGGTCAACGTTTGTCCGGGAGTTGTCGGCAGGTCTTGATAGAGAGCCGAAGTTTGGGTGGCGTTCAATTCCGCGAACTGTCGACCTTCAAACGCGGTCACGCCATTGAATGGAGTGCTCCAGATTTCGATCTTCTTGTCGGTTGCCGTTGTCGACCATCCGGGAACCGTGTCATCGATGAGTTGGCGATACGAGTTGTCGGGGATGACCGGCGCTTCGAAGCCGCCGTTATCGAGTTGGCTTGGCGAAGGTGGGCATGAGGTTGCGGCGAGCGCCGGCGTTGTTGTGGTCGCGACCGACGCGACTGAAAGCGCGAATCCAGATGCAATCAGTGCTCCAGCTGCGAGAAATCGCAGCGCGTTTGACCAATGACGAGGGGGAGTCCGCATACGCAAAGACTACGGCAGTGCCGCAGGCCCCACCGTTGCAGTCCTTTATCGCTTGAGCAGTGGTCCGACCTGCGTGCCGAACGCTTCGACCTGTTCGGCGTATTCGGCGGCGCTATCGGTATCGAACTTCACCTGGAGTTGGTTGACCTCAGCCGGAGTTTCGGCGAGCAGCGCTTCGGCGATCTGCTCAGGCGATCCCGAATAACAGGGTTGGCGGCGATCAGACTTCGGCGTACCCACATAGATATAAGGAATGACGACGTGGCCGATGGCCATTGGATCTCCGGCTTTCCCGAGCTTCTCGCGGGTGGAAAGAAGAAGGTCAAGCCCTTCACGAGTGGCAGGACCTTGGGGAAGCCAACCTTCATAGGCCGCAGCGCGCCGGATCGCTGGCTTTGACGATCCGCCGATCCAGATCGGAGGTCGAGGCGACTGCACCGGACGAGGGAGAGCGCCCATGTTTCCGACATAGGTGTTGGAAAGCGCTTCGGCGAACTCAACAAGCGTTGAATCGGTCAGCGAACCACGATCAGCGAACGACACGCCAAGTGCATCGAATTCCGCTTCAACGTGACCAGCGCCGATGCCAGCGATGGCTCGGCCGCCGGAAAGATGGTCGAGGGTTTCGAAACCCTTCGCTGCGGTGAGGGCATGGCGATACGCGATCACAAACACGTGACTCAGGAGCGCAACGTTCTCGGTTGCCGATGCGAGGAACCCGAGCGTGGTGAGGCAGTCCTGCCACCACAGACCCATCGCCGCGGCTTTGTCTTCAGGGATCGCGATGTGGTCGCACACCGCGACATAGAAATAACCGCTGCGGTCGGCTGCTTGAGCGATACGCACAAGGTCAGCGGGAGTAGCGCTTCCTTCCCACTTTGCGGCGTACAGCGAGCTTTGCGATTGAATCGGCAACTGCGTGCCGTAGACGAGGGTTCCCTTTGGAATTTCGAGCATGGCTGTGACGATAGTTGTTTGCTCAGAGGCCCAAGAACGAACCGCCATCGCACACGATGGTTTGGCCACTCACGTACCCCGAATCTGGTCCGGCAAGGAACGCGACCACGCCACCAATGTCGTCGGTGGGATCGCCAATGCGGCCGAGTGGAGTGCGCGCTTCAATTGCGCCACGCAAGGTCGGAACCTGGCTGAATGCGCTCGCAAGTGCCGGCGTTTCGGCAACGGGAGCGATGCAGTTCACACAAATGCCGTCCGGTCCCCATTCGCGTGCAAGCGACTTCGCGATCGCACGCTGCGCTGCCTTCGCTGGTGAATACAGAGGAATATTTGCGCTTCCTTCAACGCCTGAAGGCGAGGTCACCAGAACAAGACGACCTTGATCGCTCGCTTTCAAATGTGGATACGCAAGTTGTGCACACCAAAAACTTGCCCACGCGGACGTACGCGACATTTGGAACCACGCGTCGGCGGGCGTTTCCTCGAGGCGACTTGCGTGTCCACCGGCAAACGCGTTGTGCACCATGACATCGAGTCGACCGCGCGAGGCGACGGTGAGTTCGACACACGCAGCAATTGAAGTACGTGCCGTGACATCGGTGACGATGCATTCGGCAGAACCACCGGCGACACGAATCGCCTCAGCAACTGGCTCGCCAGTTTCGGCGCGACGCGCGGCGATCACCACATGCGCGCCGAGCGACGCAAGTTTGCGAGCAATTCCTTCGCCGACACCTTGACCGGCACCGGTCACGATCGCGACGCGGCCCTCGAGCGTTTGCGTTACATCCACAATCCACCGTCCACGGTCAGAAGTTGGCCGGCAAGGTTGCGGGCATCGGTTGAACACAGGAACTCAATGACGGCACCGGGGTCAGCGTCGGGGACCGCAGGTGTGGCGATTGAAACGGGTCCAGCAACAACGGCATCGGCCAGCACCAATTCCGGTGAGACCGCTAGCGCGTTCACCGCAATCCCCTCGGGGCCCCATTGGCGAGCGAGAGATTTGGTGAAGATGTGAATGCCTTCGGCTGCTGCCGCCCAATGCGCGTAGTGGTCGCCGCCGGCGAGTGCCGTGGTGGGAAGCGTGAGCACGATCGCGCCACCGGCACCTGCAAACACCTCTCGGGCTTCGACGCACGCAGCGATCGCCGCATCCATCGTCTGTTGCCACGCGAGGTCGAACTCTTCGTCGGTCAGTTCGGCAAGCGCACGGGGGAGCATCACCGCCGGATCCCACGGGGCAAAAACCAGTGCCTCGTAGGGTGCCGAGTCAGTCGGTTCGTAGCCGCGATCGCTGAGTGCGGCGCTGAGTTGGGCGGCCAAAGGGCCGCTTCCCACAACTTTGATCCTCACGTGTGTCCTCGTTCTCTTTGCCTCGGGGAGGGGGCTGTCGTGCGACATAAGTGAATCATGTGCTCCGCTTGTGTGACGCCCGTCGCCTGAGGCTAGGTTTCCGCCCATGGAGATCGGATACACACCAGAACAGGAAGCCCTGCGCGCAGAGCTTCGCGGTTATTACGAAAATCTGCTCGATGACAAGACGGTCGAGGCGCTCTCGCACAGTCACGGCATCGGTCAGGCCACCAAGGACGTCTGGAAGCAAATGTGCTCCGACGGTTGGGCCGGTATCGGTTGGCCCAAGGAATACGGCGGTCAGGCTCGCGGCCCGATCGATCAGTTCGTGTTCTTCGACGAGTCGATGCGTGCTGGTGCTCCGGTGCCGATGCTCACGCTGAACACGGTTGGGCCGACCATCATGAATTACGGGACCGATTGGCAGAAGGAATTCTTCCTTCCGCAGATCCTCGCTGGCGACATTCACTTCTGCATCGGTTATTCCGAGCCAGGCGCAGGCACCGACCTCGCAGCTCTGCAGACCCGTGCCGTTCGCGATGGCGATGAATACGTCATCAATGGTCAGAAAATGTGGACCTCGCTTGCCGGTGGCGCTGACTACTGCTGGCTCGCCGTTCGTACCGATCCGGAAGCGAAGAAGCACAAGGGCATTTCCGTGATCATCGTTCCGATGGACACGCCTGGGATCACGATTCAGCCTCTCCGTCTCATGGGCGAGCACGACATCAACGCCACGTACTTCGACGATGTGCGCGTTCCCGCAAAGTATCTCGTTGGTGAAGAAAACGGCGGTTGGGGACTCATCACCAACCAGCTCAACCACGAGCGCGTCACGCTGTGTTCAAGCGGTATGCCCGAACGTCACCTTGCCAATGTTCGCGAGTGGGCGCAGAACACCAAGCTTCCCGATGGCCGCCGTGTCATCGATCAGGAATGGGTGCAGATCAACCTCGCCAAGGTGCACGCAAAGCTTGAGTACTTGCGCCTCGCGAACTGGAAGGTCGCGTGGTCGGCAAGCACCGAGAAGTTGCACCCGGCCGACGCGTCGAGCGTCAAGGTGTTCGGCACCGAGTTCTATCTCGACTCGTACCAACTCCTTATGGAGGTGCTCGGACCGCGTGCGTATCTCGACGCCGATGCCCCCGAGTCCATTCTTCGTAGCCAACTCGAGGCCGGCATCCGCGGCACGATCATCCTCACCTTCGGTGGCGGAACCAACGAACTGCAGCGCGATCTCATCGCCATGTTCGGTCTTGGCTTCCCCCGTTCGGCACGCTGAGCAGAAAGAACAGACACATGGATTTCTCATTCTCATCAGATCAAGAAGAACTGCGCGGCCTCACCAATCGGGTGCTCACCGACCGTTGCACGATGGAACACCTCAAGGAGATCGAGGACGGCGAAGGCGTCGACCTCGCACTCTGGCGTGAACTTGCCGATCTCGGCATTGTCGGAATCGGTATGCCCGAAGCCGACGGTGGCGCTGGTCTCGGTTATGCCGAGGTAGCAATCGTCCTCGAAGAGGTTGGTCGCACCGTTGCGCAGGTTCCTGCGCTTCCGGTCATGGGTATGGCAGCGCCGTTCCTTGCCGAACACGCTCCTGCACACCTTGCCGGACTCGCTTCGGGCGAGCGCATCATCACTGTTGCGCTTCATGAACTCGTGGGCGATGTGCATACGCCGTACTTGTCGGCCGCTGGTGGTTCGCTCACCGGTGTGAAGACCAACGTTCCTTTCGGAACGGTTGCCGATGGTTTCATCGTGTCGGCTGCCGATGGCATCTACTACGTCGATGCGAAGGCCAATGGCGTTTCGATCGAGCGTCAGAACGCAACCGATGGCATTCCCGATGCAATGGTCACCTTCAATGGTGCTGCGGCAGAGAAGATCGCCGACCTTGGTGCGCTTGATCGTCTTATCGAATACGGACAAACCGGTCAGTCGCTCATCATGGCGGGCGTGACCGCAAAGGCTGTCGAGATCATGAGCGAGTACGTCAAGGAGCGCGTGCAGTTCGATCGTCAGATCGCCACGTTCCAGGCTGTTGCACAGCGTGCTGCCGATTGCCGCATCGATTCCGATGCAATCAAGCTCACTGGTTGGCAAGCAGCGATGCGACTCAACGACGGGTTGCCTGCTGGCGAACATGCTGCCTCGGCGAAGTACTGGGCATCAGAGGGCGGCGCTCGCGTCGTTCGTGCCTGTGTGCATTTGCACGGTGGTGTCGGTGTCGATCGCGACTACCCGTTGCATCGCTACTACCTCTGGGCCAAGAAGCAGGAACTGTTCCTCGGTGGAACCACACAAAGCCTGCTGCATCTCGGCAAGTTGCTTGCAGACACACCAGTCTGAGCAACACCATTCGCAAATGAAGAAGGCCCGGGCAAACGCCCGGGCCTTCTTCATTTCGCCAACGATTGCGAGGTTCAAGCAGAGCGAAGGTATGCGTCGGCTCGGAGGATCGCTTCGTTCGCACCTTCAGGAAGTGTCGTAAGCGGTTCGGCAAGTTCCTCGACCGTTGGTCCGTACTGTTCGGCGATCGGCGCAAGTGCGTCAAGGTCGAAGCCGTACAACTTCGCTGCGTTCTCGCCGAGGATCTTGCGCATTTCCGGAACCTCAACACCAGGGAAGACCTGACGAAGATGTTCACGAGTGAACGGGGGAGTTCCTTCGTCGTGCGGGTAATCGCTTCCCCACATGAATCGGTCCTCGCCCATGCGCTTGCGGGCGGCGGCGTCCGGAACGTTCGGGAAACTCGAACCAACCCAGCAGTTCTGCGCGAAGTACTCGCTCGCAAGTTTCGGAAGACCGTTTTCTTTCGTGTACTTGAGCTCGCCGATCTCGCCCTTGTTCACACGACGAATTGTGTCGTCCATGCGATCAATCAACGGAAGGAGATCTGCAGCTGATCCTTCCGTCATCACAAACTTGAGCTTCGGGAATCGTTCGAACACACCAGAAAGAAGAAGGTGGACGAACGCACGTTGTCCGTAGAACCCCACTTCGTTGATCATGAGAAGGGGAGTGACGTCGTACCGGCCGTAGTTCGGTGATCCGGTTCCGGAGTGCAGATTCACCACGAGGTCGAGGTCTTGGCATGCGGCCCAGATGGGGTCGTACACCGAGTCGTACAGCGGCGCGACCCACTTGACGTCGGGCGCAACGCTGGGGAGTAGAACGCCACCGCGCAGACCTTGGTCGGCAATCCACTTGATGTCTTCAAGCGCGTCGTCGATGTCGTTGAGGAAGAACTGCCCGATGCCAGCGCGACGTTCGGGTTGGCGGGCGCAGAAATCCACCATCCATCGATTGTGAGCGTGGATGCCGGCGCGACGTTTCGCGTAGTCCTCCGACGTTGGTGGTCCGGCGAAAAGAACAAACCCTGGGTAGAAGGGCGGCACCGTATTCGGGTACACCACTTCGGCAACAACGCCATCGCTGAGCTGATCAGCATCGCGACGATCGTCGTCCCAGTTTCGAATGCGAAGATCGGTGTCGCGGAGGTCTTTCCACGGGTTTTTGTACTGACCGCGCCATGCGTCAAATTCGTCCTGCCATTCCGCGCTGAGGTACTCGCGGTATTGCTCATGGCTTCCGCCAGCATGCGTGTCGGCCGAAATGATCGTGTACTTGTTGCTTGCCATGGTTGCTCCTGGCTCGTGACTCATCCGAAGCGTCCCCCTCGGACGCCTCGGCATCTTCACACGCGCATTCCGCAGCACCTAGCGAAATGGGGCAGGAAGTGACGAAGGTCCCCACGAGGGGGACCTTCGTCAACTACCTCGCACCACGAGTTGTGGTGCTGCGATTTCATCGCACTTACGGAAGAACGGTGTAGGTGTCCTTGCCGCTCTTGAGAACGGTGCCAGGCGTTGCGCCGGTCGGTTGACCATTGATGATGACGGCTTGGCCATTCACAAGAACGCGTTCGATGCCATAGGAATCGGCAGTAAGTCGTGAACAACCGCCGGGAAGGTCGGCGACCATGTGTGCGTTTTCCGAACCAATGGTTGCGGGATCAAACACCACGATGTCGGCGTTGTTTCCTTCAACCAATGTTCCGCGATCAACAAGGCCAAACAGTTGTGCAGGCTTTTGCGTAATGAGTTGCACAGCGCGTTCAACCGGAACAAGTTTGCGGCCGTTGATCATGTCGCCCAAGAAACGCGTGGGGAAGGTTGCTCCACACATGCGGTCGAGGTGAGCGCCGGCATCGGAGCCGCCAATCATGATTCGTTCGTCATTCCATGCTTCGACGCGCATGCGCCAGGACTCAGGGTCCTTGTCCTTTGGTGCTGGCCACAAAACGGTTTGCAGTTCATCGGCAATGACGATGTCAAGCAAGGTGTCGAATGGTTCGGTGCCACGCTCAGCTGCAATGTCGGAAACGGTTCGGTTCGAGAGTCCGGCGTTCTCGGGCGAGAACGTGTCGCCGATGACGTAATCCTCCCAGTCGGCAATGCGGCGATAAACACCGGCTTCTTCAGACTTGGACGCGGCAAGAAGCTTGGCCCGAACCTCGGGGTCTTGCAGACGCTTGATGCGTTCGGGGATTTCGCAGCGAAGCGTTTCTTCCCATCCTGGGAGCAACCAAATGCCGCAGAACGTAGCGAAATTCATGTTCATCGGAACAAGAACCGGCATCGTGAGCGCAACCACACGGCCACCCTTTTCCTTGGCGCGGTCATAGGCCTCGACCTGACGGCCAACACGATCGGGCTCGCGGCTATCGATCGTGAGCACGTTCCAGTTCATGACGCGATTTGCTGCAGCGCTCAGCGTTGCGAGCAATTCGATTTCGTCGTCGGCGAAGCGGTCGAGACATCCAGGAACGATTCCTTCAAGCGTGGTGCCTTCATGCTTTCCAACCTCGGTCGCCATTGCGATCATTTCTTCTTCCGAAGCCCAACGGCTCGGCACCGGTTGGCCGTCGCCGTCGCTATGGCTTCCGGACGTAGTGAACGACCATCCGAGTGCACCGACCTCGATGGCTTTGCGAAGTTCGGCAACCATTTCGTCGATCTGTTCTTGCGTTGCTTCGCCGCCAACGGATTCGGGACCCATGACGTAACGGCGAATGGCGCAATGTCCTGCGAGCCAGCCGGCATTGACCGAAATGTTTCCTTCGAACTTGTCGAGGTAATCCTTGAACGTCTCCCAGTCCCACGACACTTGCTGAAGAGCGGGGAGAGGCATGCCCTCGACCCGGCTCATCATTTCTTGGAGGTACTTCGCTTCTTCTTTGGTCGGACGAAGGGGCGCGAGGGTGAAGCCGCAGTTGCCTGCGATGACGGTGGTGACGCCGTGGTTTGCCGATGGCGACGCGCCTGGATCCCACAGCAGCTGCGCGTCGTAATGCGTGTGCGCATCGATGACGCCGGGCATGATCATGCGGCCAGTCGCGTCGGTGACGATCGTGGCGTCGCCGTCAACCTCGCCGATGGCGACGATCTTCCCGTCGCGAATTGCGATATCGGCGATGCGGCCCGGGGCGCCAGTGCCGTCGATGACGGTTCCGCCCTTGATGACCTCGTCGTACG
>JALQSZ010000056.1 GCA_023264135.1 Acidimicrobiales bacterium | reverse complement strand
GAAGGTGGCACCCAACGCCTCTTGTTCCGTCAAGGCTTCTTCGCCGGTGAGCGGCTGATACAAGCCTTCCAACTGTCCGCGTCGAGCGAACGCTTCCTGGGCTTGCTCGGGGGTGATTCCTCGGGCGGCCAGTTCTTCGGCGGATGCGGCAGTCAACTGCAACCCTGCCTGTTCTCGGCCTCGTGCCGAGATTTGGGCGGCGCGAGCCTGACGGGTCAAGAGCGGGGCGGCTTTCTCGGGGTCCAAGAAGTAGGCAGTCAAAGCGTTGTCGTCCACCCCGTACAGTTCCCGCATCTGCCGTTTCACTTCGGGGTCGGCGTCACGGACACGGCGGTAGCCCTGTTCGATGCGTTCCTGCAACTCGGATGGTGACACGTCGCCTTCGATGAGGCGTTGGAAATCGGACTGCTGATCGTAGAAGCCGACGGGCAGGCCGTTGGATTGCATGAGTTGACGGTAGGACTCTTCCAACCCGATGTAACTGGACGGGTCGAGTTCGGGGAGTCCCCTTTTGGCGCGGGCGGCGTTGCCGGCGAAGCGACGCTGGTAGGCGGGCTGGTCGCGGATGGCGAAGATGATGGCGTTGGCATCGTTCAAATCGACCGCACCAGAGGTGATGATGTTGTTGACTGCGCCTTCCAACTCGCCCAACCCGAAACGGTTGAGCAGGGTGCGCAGGCGGCTGAATGCGTCGCTGCGTGACTGAGCGAGGAATGCTTGTCGTGGTTCTTCTGCGGCTCGTGCCGCGATTTCTTCCGCAGAAGGCGGTGTCACTACGGGAGTTGGTGTAACTGGGGCAACAGGAGAAACTGGCGCAACAGGAGAAACGGGTTCGGTTGGTGCGACAGGTTCGGTTGGTGCGACAGGTTCGGTTGGTGCCGTAGGTCGCGCCGCCTGAACCTCTGCGGCTGTCGGTGCGGGCGCAACCTCACCCGACCCGACCGTACCCAAACCGCCACCAATCAACCCCCCCGTGCGCTCAATGAACGCCCTGAGTTCTTCTTCGCCCAACGGTACGTCGCTCATTTGATTAGCCCGAACGCCCTTTCCAAAGCAGACACCACACTAGACACCTGCTGATTCGCCTGATTCGTGAACCGCCAACCATACTTCGGATCAGTCTTCAACTTCGCCACCCACGACGACAACGACGGCAACCCATCCTTCTGCGAACCAAAAGCATCAAACCACTTCTCATCACTCATGTAATCCACCTGCGACGGATCAACCTCCAACACACGGGCCGCAATCTCCCGATAGTTCCCGAAAATGTCGTTCAACGTCAAACCCGAATCGAACTGTTCCTTCAAATGCGGGAACGCGCCACGAGCAGCCTGCTCAGCTTTCTGACGAAACGATTCGGTCGTCAACACCGTACCCGTCGGCGCATACGGTTTGCCGGTCAACACCGACTCGATTTGGTCATCCAAATCAGACGAACGGAAACCGTACGCTTTGGCGACACGACGCAACGCATCAGCCTCCGAGGACTGCAACGCCAACCGTCGCGGATCGAGACCAGGTTTCGGGGACTGCTTGAACGCTGCGCCGAACACCAACTGTTTCGCACCCAACTCCGACAGACCGGTGCGTTGAATCGTGGTCGCCAACTCGGTGAGAGTGGCGTCATCCAACTGCAACTCGCCGAACGTCTGCGCCAACACCCGTTTCTGGTCAGTGACACGCTTGTCTTGGTCGGGTTTGCCCAACGCATCCCAGTTGCGAATCGCAGAAATGGTCGTACGCCAATAGTTCGTGCCTTCGATTGCGCGTGCGATGGCTTCCTTGTTCGTTTGGGCACCAGTCCCATAAACGCCGTTCGCAGTGTCCGTCAACACCTTGATGAGATCGGAACCGAAATAGGCGGTCGCCTGTTCCAAAGTCCAATCTTGGTATGCGGGGAATCGTGCCGCAAGTTCATCCAAGATGCTTTCCGTCGTCGCTGCCGGCGGTTTCGTTTCGTCAGGTTTCTTGGTGGTAGTGGTGGTGGTGCCTGTTCCGCCTGCACCTGCACCACCACGACCCGCACCACCAGCAGCACCGCCGCCAGGTTTCGGGGCCAACCCCGCCAAACGAACTTCCTCGGCTTTCAACGACGAACCATCAGACGGCTTGGCAGTAGTGGTCGTGGGCGTCTTTGAGGGCGTCGTAACGGTACGCGTCGGGGTTGGCGTCAAACGAGCCAACACCTCCTGCGCCTGAATCAACCTTGTTCGTGCGGCAGTAACGACTTCCTCTGTGACTGTCCTATTCACAAACCTTTTGGTTGCGTTATCAAATGCTTTTTGTGCATCTTTGACATTTTGTTGCGCTTTTTTCACGTCACGTCGAGCAGCGGCGGTGGAGGCGGCCTTTTTAGCAGCGGTTTGGGTCGCGGCTTGGGTTTCGCGTTCTGCCTTTGCTGCTTTGCGCAACTCCGGAATCAAATCATTTCGCAGCTCCTTCAACGAATACGTCTTGCCTTTGAACGTGTAGCTCTGGACACCTTTTTCAAGTGCCGCTTGCGCTTTATCAAAATCGTCTTGCGCAGCCATCGTCAACCTCTCGAACTCCTCAACATCTCACGGAACACGTCAATCGCATCCGCCGCACCCTGCATCTGCACCTCACGCGGCGCAACCTGCCGCACCGCCTCCGCCGACAACGCACCCAACGAAGCCTGCGTCTCACCAGCCCGAGGCGCACGCTCACGCGCCTGAATCATCTGCAACGCCTCACGGAACTCGGCCCGCGTCAACGTGCGACCCAACAACTCCAACGAATCCCTGTTCACATACTCGCGGATGTCCTCCCTCGACGACGTACGCAACGCCGCGGCACCACCCAAACCGCGTTCATTCTCCAACGACTCGATCTCTAAACGTGCCACGTTCCAAGTGCGACCCATTGCGTTCGCATACTCCAACATGTTGCCGATGGCGCGCTGATCGTAGGCACTGAAACCGTTGGCTGACGGTTTCCCAGAGCTGTAAAAACCTTTCTGGTAGAGGAGATCGAGCAGTTCGCGGCGGGCTGCGTTCGTGCCGAACGAACGCAACAAACCCAACGGTTCCCCGTTCACGTCGTATTGGGGGCGTGCGATACGGTTCTTTTCGTCCACCAACAAATCGCCGGTGTACTGCTGGCGTTGTATCGCGCTCAGTTCACCCTGGTTCTTGGAGAAACGTACCTGTTCCAAAGGACGCAAATCGGACGGCTTGATGTATTTCGCCAAATCGGTGTCGCCGTAGTCGTATCGGACCGATGTTCCCTGATTGGTGGCAATCGTGCGGTACGGCACCATGACGACTCGCGGCGGCGCCTTCTCGAACGGCATCGGTTCCTTGCCGCCGACGGTGCCGACGGAAAACGCCTCAATTTGGGATGCGATGTCCTGCTGGCTCGTGTCAGACATCAGAGTTCGACCTCTTGCGAAAGTAGTCGTTCATAGATTCGTGCGAACTCCGGTGTCTCTTGGATCAGTTGATTACCGATACTAGCCAAGAAGTCCCGCAACCCTTCCAAACCTTTCGCTTGACGCAACGTGTTCGCCACATAACCCGCGTCACGCGCCTTCTGCAACAAGGCATCCCGATACCCGAGATAGGTCCGCAAAGCGTCGGCGACGACGTTCCCTTCGGTGCGCTGGTCGGCAACCATGTTGCGCAACTGGACCATCTGTTCCTCGAACTTGCCGACCTCGAACTGGGCGACGGCAGGGAACCCGCGGTACTGTTCCGACAACGCCTGCCTGTATCGGCGCAACAAGCCGCGCACCTCTTCCGACGGATACGGTCCGGCTTTCAGGCGCATCGCACGGTATTTGGCTGCGCCGACACGTTCCTGCGCCAACAGGATGAGTTCCCGATCCGTCAACTTTTCGCGTTCACCGGTCATCACCTGCCGTTGCCACACGGCGAAACTGAAATCGGAACCCGACGGCGCAAGGTAGGCGGCCACGTCAGCGTATTCACCGAGAAGGTCCTGGTTTTGGCGTTCCCACGCCCCGAACTCTTCCGTCGCCTCCAAACCTTCGCGGATGGCACGAGTTTTTCCTGCCGCATACACGAACGCGTCGTCACCGTACGTCTCCAAGAACTTCGGGATGGCGGTGTCGTAATCCTCGGCTTGCAGCTTGTAGAACTCGGAGGTGAGCAGCGACACGTACTGGTCGCCTTCTTTGGTGGGTATCTGGAACTCTGTGGTGGCTGCCGTCGGTCCGAAGAACTGTGATGCGGTGCGCATCGCCATCAAGACGCGGGCAGCGGAACGGGAATCATCCAACAAACGCTGCTTGTCCTGCGCACTCGAAAGGTCGTATCGTCCGGATGCTGCTTTGGCGCGGACCGTCTCGATGTACGTGTTGTAGAACTGGCTTGACTGGTCGGTGGTCGATGCCTCCAACGTCTCGATGGCTTTGCGAATCCAACCAGGTGTGATGTTGTAGGCGAGCCTTCCGTCCTCGGTGCGACCGTACGGCAACAAGAAGTTGATGATATCGTCGTACTGCGGCTGGTCGGGTAGTTGTGAGACGGCGATCTGTCCGTACGGCCCCAATGCGGGGATGACGCTGATGCCTTGCGACAACTGGCTGAGCGGAGCTTCGAGTTCCGCACCCGTGCCGGTGAGTGCCCGCGCCAACACACCCGACATCGGGAACTTGAACATCGCCTGGTTGCTTACGGGGTCTTTGTAGATGAAGCCGCGACCGTCGTTCTCAGGGTCCGCACCTTCCAGACCGGTGTAGACGCGTTGGAACTGGCGGTAGGTGTTGACGGGGTTGGCGAGGAACAGGGTGCCGTAGGTGCCCAAGATTTCGCGCCATGCGGTAGCGAACGGTGCGACGATGCGCAACGCATCCTCCAAGTTGTTGCGATTCGACGCGTTGTACAGCAGACCTTTCACTTCGTCGAGCGCCACCCATTTCGCGTAGTCGTCCAAATCGGTTGCCGTCAACGCGTTCTCGGGATCGGCGCCGCGTTTCGCCGCTTGTTGGAGACGTGCCCACAAGTCCCTGTCGCCGACGTAACGCCATTCTTTCATGTCGTAGCCGGCGGCGGCACGTTTTACGTTGGCGACGATTTCTTGGGCGGCTTTCACCGAAAGCTGATCCACTCGGTCTGCGACCACTTTGTAGTAGGACTGCCGGAACACGGGCGACCTGTCGAGTTTCGTCGTCACCGACGCATACAGGCGACCGAAGAACCAGTCGGTCATCCCGTCCATGCTGCGCTGGAAACTTGCCAACGCACCCTTGTTGTCTTCACCGTACTGGATTTCTTCGTACTTCACGAATCCAGGCAACCCTTCCCCAACCTTGTCGTACGAAACGGGCATGTTGTCGATCAAGTTGCGGGCCGCGAACGACACGTCCCTGTTCTGGAATGCGGGTATCGGCACGTCTTTGCCGGTGTCAACCGCCGAAGAAACGATGGGTTGGATTATTGCGCTGCCGGCTTTCTCGTCGACGGAAAGCACCACCGCCCACGAACCTTCCCCGAGTTGGGCGGGTTCACCGACGAGCGCACCACCGATGCGGTCCAGGTTCACGGTGGACGGCATCACAATCTCGCCTTTTCTCGTCTTGGGCACGAAGTTGTAGGCGTACATGAAGTTCATCCCGTTCTGTCCGCCCGACATCAACTGCACCCTGTCCACGACCATGCGGTACGCCCACTGTTCCAACAAGGCGTTCACGTCCTCGGCGTCGGCTTCATCCCAGTTGATCGACTTCCATTTGAACGCGTTGCCGTTCGCGTCTTTGACGACGATGCCTTCTTCGAAAGCGCGGCGCAGATTCTTGAAGTATTCGGGGTCGTTGTCTATCACTTTTTGTACGGCTGCCGCCGCACGGGAACGCACCTGCCGCAGATCGGTGGCACCTTCGCGGAACGCGTCGTAGAACACGCGTGCTGCGGCCTGCATCGCCGCATCCTTGTTGATTTGCGTACCGTTCTGCCCGATGCCACGCAGCCACGCCCTGCGGTTCTGCTGCGCCGACACCGCCACCCATTGACCCGTCTCGAACTGGCGTGCCTCCGACTGCTCCCACAGTCCGGCTTTCCGCAAACCGAACGACATTTCGTTCATCAGTTCTTCTGACAATGTGACGTGCTCGTATTTTCCGTAACGAACTTTTTGGATAATACCGCCCAAACCGTCTTTCGGTACGGTGCCATCAGGCAGGACGAGTCGCGGCAACATCGCCTCACCCAACAAGTCACCCGTCGCACGCCTGCCGGTGACGACGGAAATGTATTTGAACGGGTGGTTGACGATGGACGAGAAACCCGAGAGAGCCATACGAATCTGTGCGTCTATCGTGTTGCGCATCACGTAACCGCCCGTCGCCAACGCGAGCGGCTTCCACAACGACTGCTGGTACCACTCCATGATGGCGAGCGGACCGCGCAACTCGCCGCGACGCAACTCGATGGTTTCATCCACGTACCCTTCTTTGCGGAGGTCGCCGATGAGTTCCTCCAACTGGATCATGTCTTTCTGTGTTTTTGCGCGTTCGGCGACATGAGCCTTGTATGCGTCGGTGGTCTGGTCCACGAAACGTACTTCGGCCAGTTCGCGGTCGCGTGCCGCAAGTTCGTCCAACGCCTTCACCGCTTCCTCGATCTGCTGCTTCTTGACGAGCACCTGCTTGGTTTCGCGGGTCGTTCTCGTGAACAAGGCAGCCGACAGTTTCTTCGGGTTGGTCTTGGTGGTTTCGTTGATTGCTTCACGCACCAGACGGGAACGCGTCAAGCGGCGCAGTTCCCGCACGTCGGGCAGGTAGACGACACGGTTCAACATTTCCACGCTCGTCATCGGGGATGCGACCACCATTTTGCCTTCGGGGTCAACGGCGTCGTCAATGATTTTCTTCAAATCTTCGGGGTCTTTCGCAAGGTTGGATTCTTTCAACCACGAGAAGAATCCTCGGTCGGTCGGTTTGCCTGCGATGTCCGTGTAATAGAGGCGCAACACGTCGGCGAACCGTTTGCCGTCTTCACGCATCAAATCGACGAAGTTCTTGTCCACCCCGTTCCTCACGAGAACGTCGCCGATGGCGTCGTAGAAGAAATCGATGTACGCGTTCTGGTCGACACGTGTGGCGTCACCCGCAAACGTCTTCAACGCCCCGACAAGCAAACGGTCCTGTTCCGCCTTCCCCATGCCGAGCGTCCGCGACCAGTTGATTACCGTCATCACCGCCTCACGGTTGTCCATGTCGTTGCCGCCGACCACGATTTTGCTGCCAGGAACAGAAGTCAAGAAACGGGACTTGCGCAACGCCGCCAACGGCACCCGATCCACCCACGTCCCACCCGTCAACGACTGGATTGCACGAATGTCCTCCGGCAACGAACCCGATTTGGTGACCCATTGAGGCGACAAGATTCCCAACACCTCGTTCTTGCTGGTGGCGTTCAACAGTTCATTGATAGTTTCGACGCTCACACGCAACTTGCCGCTCTTGCGGTCCGTGAACAAGTCGATGAGGGCCGCAGATTTGCGTGCTTCCGTCTCTGCCGCAGTCTCGGCAATCTCCCCCGACACTTTCTTCAACGTGGTGTCGGCCTCGCGCAACACTTCGGCAGCCGACTCGACGGCATCGGCGCCGACTTCACCTGCCGCCAACCGTGCCTGCGCCTGTTTCAACGCCTCGTCCGCCTCGTCAAAAGCTCGTCGGGCGTCGGTCGTGCGGGTCAGGTTGGTGAGTTCGTCCACGTCGTCAACGTTGCGCAACGAGTTCGACCACAGACGGTCCACGAGTGCGCGGGCGCGACGATTCTGGCCCATGAACTTCAACCATTGGCTGCCGTTCAACGCCTCGGTCGCGTTCGTCAAACCTGATTCGGAACGCAGAGCGGCAGATACCGCCGCCGCTTCCTCGGCGGACTGTATCGGAACCTCAAATCCACGAAGCACGGGTTTGCCCAAAATCGTCAGTTCTTTGCCACGAACAACCAATCCGCCAGTTCGCACGGCACCGATGGCTTTCGTGACCGGTGCGGTCGGATCGAGTTTGATGAGTACCGCAGCATCTATCACACCCGACATCAAGTTGTACGGTTTGCTGTTCGGCAAAAAAATCATGTTCGCCGCACCACGACCCACCGTATACGCCGAACCGTTTATCGTCCCACGGTAACGGCGTGCCCGTTCTGCTTGCTTTATCGCCGCATCCTCACCCAAAAACCAGCCTTGTCCGGCCTTGTCCGAATCTTCGAACATCGTGCCGAGTTTCGTCGAAATGAACCATCCGTCGATGTCGTCGTTGTCGTCGAACAACTGTCCGACCGCACCTTGCGCGTACTCCGGTATGAAATCAAGGGCCGCCATCGTCCAAC
>JALQSZ010000055.1 GCA_023264135.1 Acidimicrobiales bacterium | reverse complement strand
GGATTTCGTCGGAAAGGTTCGGAATGTCTCGCGTGATTTCTTCCGGGCCGAGCTTGGTGTCACGAGCATCGATCTCGTGTTCCTTGATGTGAATCGACGTAAGCACGTCGTCTTTCACAAGACGCTCAGAAAGGATGATGGCGTCCTCGAAGTTGTAGCCCTCCCATGGCATGAACGCCACGACAAGGTTCTTTCCGAGTGCGAGTTCACCGTTATCGGTGGATGGGCCGTGAGCGAGGATGTCGCCCTTCTTGATGGCCTGACCTTGCGCAACGATCGGCTTTTGGTTGATGCAGGTGTCCTGGTTCGAACGTTCGAACTTGAGCAGGCGGTACACCACGCGGCCCTTGTTCTTGTACTGCACCGTGATGGCGTTGCCATCGACCTCGGTGATGGTGCCGTCTTCCTCGGCGAGGATCATGTCGGCAGCATCGCGAGCAGCGCGTGATTCGATACCGGTACCGATGTACGGAGCTTCCGCACGCAGCAACGGAACAGCCTGACGCTGCATGTTGGCGCCCATGAGCGCGCGGTTTGCATCGTCGTGCTCGAGGAACGGAATGAGTGCAGTTGCGACCGAAACGATCTGCTTCGGCGAAACGTCCATGAGCTGAACTTCAGCCGGAGCAACGTTTGAAATTTCGGTGGTTGCACCGAAGAAGACGTCGCGTTCGAGCATGAGCTTCAGTTCGCCGAGCGTTGCCGCCTGTGGTGAACGACGCACGAGAACACGATCGGCCTTGAACGTGCCGTCGGGGTTGAGCGGCGCGTTGGCCTGCGCAACGACGTATTCCTCCTCCTCATCGGCGGTGAGGTAGTCGATGGTGTCGGTCACCGTGCCGTCGACGACCTTGCGATAAGGCGTCTCGACGAAACCGAAGGCATTGACCCGGCCATAGGTGGACAGAGATCCGATCAGACCGATGTTCGGGCCTTCGGGGGTCTCGATCGGACACATGCGCCCGTAGTGGGATGGATGAACGTCGCGGACCTCGAAGCCCGCGCGCTCTCGCGACAGACCACCCGGGCCGAGCGCCGAAAGACGACGACGGTGGGTAAGGCCCGACAGCGGGTTGACCTGGTCCATGAACTGCGACAACTGCGAAGTTCCGAAGAACTCCTTGATCGACGCAACCACGGGACGAATGTTGATGAGGGTCTGCGGTGTGATGGCCTCGACGTCCTGGGTGGTCATGCGCTCACGCACAACTCGTTCCATACGTGACAGACCGATGCGGACCTGGTTCTGAATGAGTTCACCAACGGAACGAATACGACGGTTCGCGAAGTGATCCTGATCGTCGAGTCGGTAGCCCGGCTCGGCGTTCACGAGATTCAGGAGGTAGGTCGTTGCGGCAAGAACTTCCGACGGCGTAAGCACCGACTGATCGAGTTCGGGACGCTCAAGCTTGATGTTGAACAGCTTCTCGATCTTGTCGAGTTCTGGTCCGAGCTTGCGGTTGAGCTTGTAACGGCCAACGCGTGAGAGGTCGTAACGACGGTTCTCGAAGAACGCGTTGCGGAAGTAGGCCTTTGCCGATTCCACTGACGGCGGTTCGCCCGGACGTGCACGCTTGTAAATTTCAACGAGTGCTTCATCTTGCGTCGGCGCGAGTTCGCGATCCTTTTCCCACTGACCTTCGAGGAAATCGAAATGACGCACGAAACGATCGAGGAAGCCCGGGAAGTTTTCTTCGTCGTAACCAAGGGCACGAAGAAGAACGAAAAGGCTGAGACGACGCTTACGCGCAACACGTGCACCAGCGGTGACGTCCTTACCCGGCTTTTGTTCAACGTCGAATTCGATCCACTCACCGCGGTACGGGTGGATGGTGCCGGTAACGAGCTGATGCTTCTGCAAGTTACGAAGACGGAAACGCTCACCAGGCTGGAAGATGACACCGGGCGAACGAACGAGCTGCGACACAACAACGCGCTCAGTTCCGTTGATAACAAACGTGCCCTTGTCGGTCATCATCGGGAAGTCGCCCATGAAGACGGTTTGTTCTTTGATTTCGCCGGTTGACGCGTTCATGAAACGCGCGCGCACGAAGATCGGTGCAGAGAAGGTCATGTCCTTCTCTTTGCACTCCTCCACCGTGAACTTGGGCGGCGGACGAAGGTCTTCGTCTTCAGGATCGAATTCAAGTTCGAGCTGAAGTGTTTCGGTGAAGTCCTTGATCGGGCTGATGTCGCGGAATGTTTCCGCGAGACCAGTGTGAAGGAACCACTCGAATGATTCGCGTTGAATAGCGATCAAGTCGGGAAGGTCGAGAACTTCGTCGAGATTCGCGAACGAATAACGGTCACGTACGGACGGACGAGCAGACAAGGAAAGCTCCTCGGTAAAGGAAGGGCGTGACGCACTGGCTGCGCTCGGGAAATCGTCCCGGGGCGCGGCAGGGCGGACTGAAGACTCTAGGGGCAGGACGCGAGGAAGAGCAACCCTGGAATTCCGGCCATTTCGGCGAATTCAGGCGCTCACTCGGGGGATCATCCACTTCTACCCCGTTTGAATTGGGCGGCAACCTAGACCCCCCGCTCCGGCTGGTCAAGCATCACTCCCCCACGGGGTCACGAGCTCCGACCCGAAAACGACACTGGCCCGCCCCGAAGGGCGGGCCAGCACACAAGCCTGACGGCGAGTGTCGAACCGAATTACTTGAGTTCGACAGTGGCGCCGGCACCCTCGAGGGCGGCCTTTGCCTTCTCTGCGTCTTCCTTCGAGGCGTTCTCGAGGACGGTCTGAGGAGCGCCGTCGACAAGATCCTTGGCCTCCTTGAGACCAAGATTCGTAAGTCCACGCACCTCCTTGATGACCTGGATCTTCTTGTCGCCAGCGTTGGTGAGAACGACGTCGAATTCGTCCTTCTCGGCAGCAGCTTCGCCGCCGCCACCAGCGCCACCAGCAGCCGGGGCTGCAGCGACAGCCACCGGAGCGGCTGCAGAAACGCCGAACTTCTCTTCGAAGTCCTTGAGTAGTTCACTGAGTTCGAGGACCGACATACCGGCGATCGCGTCGAGGATTTCTTCCTTGGTTGCCATTTTCAGCTCTCCTGAGTGTCACCCTCGGCATCGGCCGGGGCAGCGTCGTTGGATTCGGCGGCGGCATCGGCCACGGCCTCGGGTGATTCGGTGGTGTCGTCAGCTGCGGGTGCGTCGGCGTCTGCCTCGGCTGCAGCTTCGGGTGCAGCGGCCTCTTCGACTGCAGGTTCGTCGGCCGGGGTCTCGGTGACCTCGGGCGCGCCGCCCTGCTTCTCGATGAGTGCAGCCAGTCCGTAGGCGAAATCGCGAGGAAGCGCCTGCAGAAGTCCAGCGAACTGCACCATCGGGGCAGCCATGAGTCCAGCCAGCTTGGCCAGAAGTTCCTCACGGGGTGCCACATCGGCGAGTGCCTTGACGTCGGCCTCGGTGAGCAATTTCTCACCAAGAACGCCGCCCTTCACCACCAGGTTGGGGTTGCCCTTTGCGAATTCACGCAGGGCCTTTGCGACGGCAACGGGGTCTCCGCTTCCGCCAGCAGGAACGAAGGCGATGGCCGTCGGTCCAGTCAGGTGTTGATCAAGATCAAGACCAAGTTCGTTCGTCGCACGACGCACGAGCGTGTTCTTGTAAACCTTGTAATCGCCACCGGCTGCACGAAGTGCCGTACGAAGTTCTGCCAATCCACTGACATCAATTCCGCGGTACTCGGTGAGCAGGACAGCTTCGGCATCGCTAAAGCGCTCACGCACCTCGGCAACAACCGCCACCTTTTCCGGTCTCGGGTTTTCCATCGCACCTCCTCTCATCTGGTGTGTCTCTTCCGGTTCACCAGTGCGCTGCACCGGATCCCCGCTGGGCTGGTGTCGAACAGTTCCGAAGAACGACTCGACACCGGGTTGCCTCGTTGCAAAAAACACAACGGGGCGTCCGCCGCGTAGCGCGAGAACGCCCCGAGATTCGGGAGGTTCACCTCGTCAGGTGGGTTCCGAGGAACCTGTTACACCCCGAAGGGCACCGGATGTCTGCGGCGAGCGGATTCAGTTGACTGCGAACTGTAGTGGCGGACTCAACCCGGGAGCCAGCCCGCCACAACAGTGAAACGACCTTGAAACGACTACGAAAAAACTCAGGCCTCTTCGAGAACGAGCATGCGCTGGGGGTCGATCTTGACGCCCGGGCCCATGGTCGATGACAGCGAGACCTTCTTGAAATAGCGACCCTTGGCCGAAGAAGGCTTGGCCTTCTCGAGCTCTTCAAGCACGGCACGGAGGTTGGCCACAAGGGCGGGAACCTCAAACGACACCTTGCCGATCGGGACATGAACGTTGCCCTGACGGTCGGTGCGGTATTCGACCTTGCCGCCCTTGAAGTCGGCAACAGCCTTGCCAACATCGGGGGTGACGGTGCCGGTCTTCGGGTTGGGCATAAGACCACGCGGGCCGAGCTGACGGCCGAGCTTGCCAACCTGGGGCATGAGATCAGGGGTGGCGATGACGAGATCGAAATCCATCATTCCGCCTTCGACCTGCGCGAGCAGATCGTCGGCGCCAACAAATTCGGCGCCAGCATCGCGAGCGGCTTGCGCGGCATCGCCGGCGGCAAACACGGCGATACGAACATCGGTGCCGGTACCGGACGGAAGGGCAACGGTGCCACGAACCATCTGGTCGGCCTTACGGGGATCAACGCCCAGACGCACCGACAGTTCAACGGTTTCGTCGAACTTGGCCGACGCCATTGTCTTCACCTTGGTGACGGCTTCGGTCGAACCGTGCTGAGCGGCCCGATCGAAACTGGATGCTGCTGCGTTGTACTTCTTACCGTGCTGTGCCATTTCGGCTCCCTCGGGTCGGGCACTTTTCGTGCAAACGATTCACCTGCCGGGCGAGGTTGTCCTCGGCATGGCGGGTTCGCAGGTGCGAACCGGTACTGCGATCAAAAACTCAGCGAACTTCGATGCCCATGGAACGGGCGGTGCCGGCGACCTGGAGGCGAGCGGCCTCGATGTCATTGGCATTGAGATCAGGCATCTTGATCTGAGCGATCTCGGTGACCTGCGCGTCGGTGATGGAACCGGCGACAGCCTTCGACGGAGTCTGCGAGCCCTTCGGAAGACCAGCGGCTTGCTTGATCAGCACCGAGGTCGGCGGGGTCTTGAGAATGAAGGTGAAGCTGCGATCTTCGAAGATCGTGATCTCGACGGGCACGATGGTGCCCTTCTGCGCTTCCGTCTTTGCGTTGTATTCCTTGCAGAAATCCATGATCGCGACGCCGTGCGGGCCGAGCGCGGTACCAACGGGCGGGGCCGGGTTGGCTCCACCAGCAGGGATCTGGATTTTCACGACGGCCGAAACCTTCTTCTTGGCCATGATTGCGACTCGCTTCTTTTCTTTCGTTCCTGCGCCCATCGGGCGGCGGGAGATTCTGACGGCTCGGAGCCGTCTCTGACAATTCCTCCGGCAAATGCCGGTGATTCCTACAGCTTTGCGACCTGTGAGAACTCGAGTTCGACGGGAGTCTCGCGACCGAAGATGTTGACCAACACCTTGACCTTGAGCTGATCCTCGTTGATTTCGACGATCTCGCCGGAGAAGTCGGCGAAGGGGCCTTCCTTGACCCGAACGGTTTCGCCCTGCTCGTACTCGAGGCGGGGCTTGCCGCGCTTGGTGGTGACTTCTTCGGTTTCATCCGGAACGGTGAGGAAGTTCTCGACATCGCGACGCGGAAGCGGCGATGGCTTTGCTCCTTGACCAACGAAACCGGTGATGCCTGGTGTGTTGCGAATGACGTACCAAGAGTCGTCGGTCATGTCGCAACGAACAAGGAGGTAACCCGGGAAGACCTTCTTCTGAACGATCTGCTTCTTACCGTTCTTGAATTCGACAACGTCTTCCATGGGAATGACGCATTCATGAATGCTGTCTTCCATGTTCATCGACTGTGTACGAGCTTCGAGGTTTTGCTTGACCTTCTTCTCGTAACCCGACTGCGTATGCACGACGTACCAACGACCGGGACGATCGAACGGGCTTTGCGCACGCGGACGTGCTTGCTCGAGCAGTTCGTCGGTGTCGATGACGTCGATCTCTGTGTCGATCACTTCAACATCGCCTGCGTCATCGACGACAACGTCGATTTCCTCAATGATTTCTTCAACAATCACGTCGGAGGCAGACGCATCGGCTGCGTCATTTGAAAATTCGGTGTCGTCATTCATGGTCATCAGGCGTTGAACAGTTTCAGTACGGCCTCAGAGAACACCCAGTCGATCCCGAAGATCAACAGCGTGAAAAAGATGAGGGTGACGATGGTGATGATGGAGTAGTTGATGGTCTCTGACCGAGTGGGCCAGGCGACCTTGCGCAGTTCGGACCGAACCTCACGAGCGAACTCGACGGGGCCGGTGCGTTCCTTCGCGCGTTGTTGCGTTCCTCGACGGGCGCGAACGGGTTCGCCATCGGGGCCAAGTTCGCCCTGACGCTGCAACATCCGCTTTTGTTCTCTGTTGAGAGCCATCGAGACACTTCCATTACGTTTCGCGTCAACTGCAACGCGGTTCTTTCGAGCAGGGCAGGAGGGACTTGAACCCCCAACCGTCGGTGTTGGAGACCGGTGCTCTACCAATTGAGCTACTGCCCTAGGGCACTACGCCGGGCTTGGAAGGGTACCAGCCGACGCGTTCGGCTAGACCCCTGCAGGTCCGGGTGGAAGAGACTAGGCCCCCTCCCCCTCCCGTTGCGAACCGGGATTTTTCTGGCCTCGTGAACCTCAGGCCGAACGGCGGCGAGTGGCCAGCACCAAGACGCCACCCACCCCGGCGGCGGTCGCAGCGGCCAAACCCATGATGGAAGCGGCCCGACGACCCGCAATCCGGTGACGTGCCCGGCGTTCGGCGGCCGAATCGAGCCCGGCGAGGATCTCCTCGAGCAGCTCGGGGTCAGCCGCAATGGGCTGTTCGCGAAGGTTCAACAGCATCCGGCGGAGTCGACGGAATCGGGCCATTTCGGCCTGGCATCGAAGGCACTGAGAAACATGGGCGGCGTCGGTCGGCGACAACAGTTCTGGGTCGTCGAGAAGATCGGGCATGACCTCGGCCAAACGATCACATGGCAGGACGGTCAACATCGTCATTGGAACTCCCTTCAACTTCAGAACGCAGCAGGACATCGTCACGCAATCGGTGACGAGCTCGATGCAATCGGACTTTGGCGGCGGAAACAGAAATTCCGAGTTCCGCAGCGATGACTTCGTGCGAGAGGTCATAAATATCTCGCAGCACAACAACGGCACGCAGTTTGGGGGGCAACGCGGCGAGTGCTCGTTGCACTGCGTCGCGCAAACTTGCTGATTCCGATCGACCCACCGGATCAACACTCGGTGAAAGATCATTCAGTTCAAGGTCTTCACCGAGTTCTTCGTGTCGATGACGACGGCGACGGCCTAACTGTGTCGACGCGCAATTCGCGGTAATTCGATAGAGCCACGTTGTGAAACGCGCATCGCCCCGGAATCGGCGCAACCCGCGAAACGCTCGCAAATACGCTTCCTGACATACCTCGCGCGCGTCTTCGGCATTGCCCGTTAAGCGGAACGCAAGCGAATACGTATCGGCCCACGTGCGACGAACGAGTGCGTCGAATGCACCGCGATCGCCATCGCGTGCTTCGGCAACGAGTGCACCCATTTCGTTGTGGCCCGAACGCGCAACGTCGGCGGCAGCCGCAGGGGCCACCACCGACGTCGGTACAACATGCAACGGTCGCGCCGACGATGAATCGCCGGCGTGCTCGTTCAGCGGGTCTCCTTGTGTGCAGTGTGCACACGATCCCACTTGCAGTACTTCGTGAGTTCAATGCGCTCACGATCGTTGATCTTGTTTTTTGTCGTGATGTAGTTGCGACGCTTGCACACCTGGCATTCCAGAGTGACAGCGATTCGCTTGTCGTTGCGTGCCATAACGGCTGCTCCTACTTAAGGATCTTGGTGACGCGGCCGGCGCCGACGGTACGGCCACCTTCACGAATGGCGAAGCGCAAGCCTTCTTCCATCGCGATCGGGTGGATCAACTCAACAGTCATCTCGGTGTTATCACCAGGAATACACATTTCCGTACCCGCCGGAAGCGAGATCTGACCAGTCACATCGGTCGTACGGAAATAGAACTGCGGACGGTAGTTCGTGAAGAACGGCTTATGACGACCGCCTTCTTCCTTGGTCAGAACATAAGTCTGAGCCTCGAACTCGGTATGAGGAGTAATCGAACCCGGCTTGGCAAGCACCTGGCCACGCTCAACTTCTTCCTTCTTCGTTCCACGAAGAAGCGCACCAATGTTGTCTCCCGCGCGACCTTCATCAAGAAGCTTGCGGAACATTTCAACACCAGTACACGTGGTCTTCTGCGTCGGCTTAATACCAACGATTTCGATTTCATCACCAGTGTGCACAATGCCCTGTTCCACACGACCGGTCACAACCGTGCCACGACCAGTGATCGTGAACACATCTTC
>JALQSZ010000557.1 GCA_023264135.1 Acidimicrobiales bacterium | reverse complement strand
AACGAAGGTGCGGGTCAGGGCAGCACCACCGAGAATAATGGGCCACTTCGTGCCCAGGCCGCGGTTTTGGAGTTCCTCGAGGTTCTCTTTCATCACCACGGTGCTCTTGACCAGCAAACCACTCATGCCGATGACATCGGCATTGTTCTCTTCAGCTGCCTGGATAATCTCGTTGATGGTTTTCTTGATGCCGATGTTGATGACGTCATAACCGTTGTTGGTCAAGATGATGTCGACCAAGTTCTTACCGATGTCGTGCACATCGCCACGGACGGTGGCCAGAACGATGGTTCCCTTGCCAGCTTCGTCGCTTTTTTCCATGTGTGGCTCGAGCAGAGCAACGGCCGTCTTCATGACTTCAGCTGATTGCAGAACGAAAGGCAGCTGCATTTCACCACTACCGAAGCGCTCGCCCACAATCTTCATACCCGCAAGCAGGTGGTCATTAATGATTTCGAGCGGGCTCACCCCGTTGGCGCGGGCAAGGTCGAGGTCTTCTT
>JALQSZ010000556.1 GCA_023264135.1 Acidimicrobiales bacterium | reverse complement strand
AGAAAATGCATCGTAGTCCGGATCGTAGTCTGCAACTCGACTACGTGAAGCTGGAATCGCTAGTAATCGCGGATCAGAATGTCGCGGTGAATACGTTCCCGGGTCTTGTACACACCGCCCGTCATACCATGGGAGTGGGTTTTGCCAGAAGCCGTTAGCCTAACCGCAAGGGGGGCGACTGCCACGGCAGGGTTCATGACTGGGGTAAAGTCGTAACAAGGTAGCCGTATCGGAAGGTGCGGCTGGATCACCTCCTTTCTAGAGAAAAGATGCTGGAGCTATAGTGCCCACACTTATCGGTTGACAATAAAAGCCACGGGTCTGTAGCTCAGCTGGTTAGAGCACTGTGTTGATAACGCAGGGGTCGTAGGTTCAAGTCCTACCAGACCCACCAATCAGTAGTGATATGGTCTTAGTGGACGTTGGGGGATTAGCTCAGCTGGGAGAGCACCTGCTTTGCAAGCAGGGGGTCGTCGGTTCGATCCCGTCATCCTCCACCAA
>JALQSZ010000555.1 GCA_023264135.1 Acidimicrobiales bacterium | reverse complement strand
CAAACAGCGGATTAAAAGCAATCAAACAACAACTGACAGAAACACTGGCGGCTATTCAGTTTGCTCAAAATTTAATTATTAACAATGTGTTGACCAACACAGCACCAGGTACTCTGTATCAAACAGCAGTCACACAAACAATTGATTTAACCAAAGTTGTTCCACAAGCAGGACAAGATTCTGCCAATGGTAAATTTGAAATTATCAAAGGCATTATTCAAGATTACAATTACATCACAGCATTGGTTGATGGTAGCACATACACAATCACAATTTCAAATGGTAACACAGGATTCGTTGATCAAAACCAACCCAACAACAAAGATCTAGTTCCAGGCAAATTGTTACGTGGTAAAACTTCTGGAGCATTGGGTGAAATAGTTTCAGTCACAGCAGGTGCTTCTGTTGATACTGTTGAAATGTTCTTGAGAGAACCAATTGAATTCCAAAACGGAGAAGAAGTAGAATTTGGTAACAAGGTTAAAGATACCCAGATCACAAT
>JALQSZ010000554.1:242-503 GCA_023264135.1 Acidimicrobiales bacterium | reverse complement strand
CGAGGCGATCGGCGAGCGCCTCTCCGCCGCCGTGGCCGGCGGCGGCCTGTCCAGCGGCGTCGCTGTGCTCCTCTGCCTGCTGGTGTTCATGGGCCCGATGGCCAAGTCGGCGCAGTTCCCTCTCCACGTCTGGCTGCCCGACGCCATGGAGGGTCCGACGCCGATCTCGGCCCTGATCCACGCCGCCACCATGGTCGCGGCCGGCGTCTTCCTGGTGGCCCGGCTGCAGCCGGTCTACGCGCCCATCCCCCAGGTGCAGAT
>JALQSZ010000554.1:0-232 GCA_023264135.1 Acidimicrobiales bacterium | reverse complement strand
AACAAGGTGACGGTGGCGATCGCCCTCATCGGCACGGTCACCTTGTTCCTCGGGGCCACCATCGCCCTCACCCAGATGGATCTGAAGAAGGGCCTGGCCTACAGCACCGTCTCCCAGCTCGGCTACATGATGCTGGCGATGGGGTGCGGCGCCCCGGTGGCCGGCATGTTCCACCTGGTCACCCACGCCTTCTTCAAGGCGATGCTGTTCCTCGGCTCGGGGTCGGTCATCC
>JALQSZ010000553.1 GCA_023264135.1 Acidimicrobiales bacterium | reverse complement strand
CATGATACCAGATTACAGGGTAAAAAAATCCAACAAGACTTTTTGGTATACAACAGAGCATGGTCTGGCACACGTGAATATCGTTTGAGTTTTGTGGAACAAATTTTGCAGCATCAGTTACAACTTGCCTGTAGGCTTAGTTTCAATCCCGAAGATGACAAACATTACAGTTGTCACAAATTTGCAAACCCAGAATTTCAAATCACCAACTTCAACATTCATGACGAACTGCCTTTGAATACACACACAGCACAGGCCAGTGCAGACTATTGCAGTGAAGATTATGCCAGCACTGGCATTGAAGTTGTGTTAGAAACACTGTTTGATGACACTAGATGGCATTTAACTGAAAAAACGCTGAGGCCCATAGCTTGTGGGCAACCATTTATGTTGGCGGCCACGGCTGGTAGTTTGCAATATTTGCGATCTTATGGATTTGAAACTTTTGCACAACACATCAACGAGAACTATGACACAATTCTAGATCCTGTACAACGATTGCAGG
>JALQSZ010000552.1 GCA_023264135.1 Acidimicrobiales bacterium | reverse complement strand
TTATAAATACAACAAATTCACACAATCCTAAGAACAATGATAAAAAATAAAAATTATGAAAATAATATTGATAGTATAGTATAATACTTAATATATTTTGGGCCGTTAGCTTAGTTGGTAGAGCGCTTCCATGGCATGGAAGAGGTCAGGGGTTCGACTCCCCTACGGTCCACCATATAAAATCATTGCTTTTTTTCTAACACTGCCCTATCTTTAAAAACAATATTTTTGTTTGGTAAGTTTTGAATTGTAAATATTTTTGTAGGTATCTTAGGTTCAAACTCAATAATTTTAGGATTATCCTCTAACAATTTCATAACATCAATCATTAATTCCTCTATACCCTCTCCTGTTGCTGCCGAAATAGGATATATCTTTACATTTATGTAACTAAATTCACTAATTATTTTATCAATATTTTGTTTTGTTTCTGTTAAATCAACCTTATTAATTGCAACAATAACAGGTTTAGAACTTAATCCCCTACCATACTCTTTTAACTCTTT
>JALQSZ010000551.1 GCA_023264135.1 Acidimicrobiales bacterium | reverse complement strand
ATGCGTTCAGGCTTTCGATATTCTGTTTCGCCATGCTGACAGCCTCGGACACCATATCGTCGAAATAGCCGCTCTCGGTCATGAAGGCCTCGAAAGAGGTGTAGCAGCACCCGCCGAGGTATTCGTCGTGCAGTTCAATCCCGTTCTTGCTGGCAGTGACGCACGCAACGAACCATTCGTATTCGCCAGCGTCGATTGCACGTGCAGTCTCGCCGTCGTCGTCGAATTGGTTGTTGGGGTGGTCAAGTTCCGGAAAGACGGAAAAGCGAATGTCGAAACCGTCTTTGGCGAATGTGTGAATGGTCATGCTCATGATCGTTTTGCTCCGGTTGTGTGCCGCGCGCAGCAGCTCGTGCGCGCGGCGGGTTGAATCACCAAATGTTGACCATTGCGCGGGTGACGTTGCCGTCAGCGTCGAGCGTGGCCGTGTCCATGCCGACAATATGCGCGCGAACCTTGGGCAGCGCGCCCGGCAAGTTCCAATCGTGCGCCCACAGCTTGATCGAGAC
>JALQSZ010000550.1 GCA_023264135.1 Acidimicrobiales bacterium | reverse complement strand
CAAGCCCATGCCGAAGCTGGCCCAGCTGACGAACACGTTGATCGGTTGCAGCGCGCGCAGATGCTCGTAGACCGTTGGATCGGCAATGCGCCGCATCATGCCACCCAAGCCGAGGTTGTGCATGGGGAAGAAAGTCAGGTTGAAAAAGATGAAGGTGGCAAAGAAGTGAATCTTGCCCCATGTCTCGTTCATCATCCGTCCGAACATTTTCGGATACCAAAAGTAGATCGCGGCGAAGGCGCCGAAGAGGCTGCCGCCGAAGAGCACGTAGTGGATGTGGGCGACGATGAAGTAGGAGTTGTGGACAAAGAGGTCGACCGGGGTGGACGCCATGAAGATGCCACTCAGTCCGCCGATGACGAACATCGAGACGAAGGCCAACGCGAAGAGCATCGGCGTGGTGAACTCGATCGACCCGCGCCAGACGGTGCCCATCCAATTGAACGTCTTGATCGCCGAGGGGACGGCGATGATCATGGTCGAGACGGAGAAGGCGGCGCCGAGGGTGAGATT
>JALQSZ010000054.1:6618-8506 GCA_023264135.1 Acidimicrobiales bacterium | reverse complement strand
CGACCAACTCGAACATGAGCGATTGGGCAAACCAACAGCACTGGCGGTTTTCGCGTCCGATGCGCTCTCATCCACCGCCTATGCCTCCGAGGAAATCCTTCGAACACTTCTCATGGTCGGCGGAGCGGGCGGAATTGGCATCCTGGCCTTCCGCTATCTGACTCCAATCACCATTGCGCTCGTACTCGTTCTCGTGATTTTGATTTTCAGTTATCGACAAACGATCAAGGCGTATCCGTCTGCCGGCGGTGCGTACATCGTCACGAAGGACAATCTCGGACTTATTCCCGCACAGATTGCAGGCGTTGCGCTCCTCACTGACTACATCCTCACCGTTGCGGTGTCGGTTTCTGCGGGCGTCGCTGCGTTGTATTCCGCGTTCCACCCGCTGTATCCGTATCGAGTTCCGATTGCGCTGGCCTTCATCGTGATCATCTGCATCGGCAACCTTCGCGGCGTAAAGGAATCCGGAAAGATTTTCGCTGTCCCGACGTATGCATTCATCGTGGCGATGTTCCTCATGATCGGAACGGGGATCTTCAAAGCGGCGTTCGGCGGTGGACTCGCCCACGTTGTCCCCGAAGATCCTGCTGCACTTGAAGCCACCGGAGCGGTCGGCATCGTGCTCGTTCTCCATGCGTTCGCTTCCGGCGGCGCGGCGATGACCGGTGTCGAAGCAATTTCCAACGGCGTTCCCGCATTCCGACCCGTTGAATGGAAACACGCGAGAGAAACATTGACGGTCATGGGAGTGCTCCTCGGCTCCATGTTCCTTGGCATCTCGTGGCTTGCAGCGAAGATGGAAATCGTTCCGAGCGAATCAAAAACCGTCATCGCCCAAATGGCCGAAGCGGTGTACGGCTCAGGCACGATCGGTCACGTCCTCTTCTTACTGACACAAGCCGCGACCATGTTGATCTTGGTTCTCGCGGCAAATACGAGTTTCGCGGACTTCCCTCGACTTGCGAGCTTCCACGCTGACGATGCGTTCATGCCAAAGCAGCTCACCAAACGTGGGCATCGCCTCGTGTTCTCAAATGGAATCATCGCCCTCGCGATCGCCGGAGCGATTCCCGTCATCATCTTCCAGGCAGACGTCACCCACTTGATTCCGCTTTACGCAATCGGCGTCTTTACGAGTTTCACTTTGTCCCAAGCGGGCATGGCCCGGAAACACATCAAAGACAAAGACCCGGGTTGGAAAGTCGGGCTCGTCATCAACGGACTCGGCGCATTCACGACGCTTGTCGTCACCGTGGTAATCGGAATATTCAAATTCACCGGCGGTGCATGGTTCATCATGCTGCTCGTTCCAATCCTTGTCGTTCTGCTCATGCGCCTCAACAAGCAATACGAGTCGGAAAAAGAAGAACTCGGGGTGGAGCTGAAGAAAGTCACGTCGACACGCATCCGAAGATTCCATTCGGTAGTCGTCATGATTGGCGAAATCGATCGCAGTTCCGCAAGAGCGTTGCAATACGCCCGATCACTTTCACCAGACCGAATGAAGGCAGTCCACTTTGCAACTGACGAATCGCATGCCGAACAGTTGATGAAGGATTGGACCGAACTGGACCTTGAACGCATCCCGCTTGAGATCATCGAGTGTTCCGACCGACGAATGAATCGCGCTGCACTTGAAATGGCCGCCGTCATCACCGGCAACACCGACGTTGAACTCACCGTCCTCATTCCTCGCCGCGAATACAAGCACCTTTGGCATCGACTCCTTCACGACCGAACGAGCAACTCCATTGCGCACACCCTTGCCGGGCTCAAGCACGTGAATGTGACCTTTGTGCCGTACCTCATGGGTGAGCCTGCGCTTGAGAGTGTCGACGCTCCGCTTCCGTAGACTTCGATCGTGCGCCGCAGACGACTCCTCCCC
>JALQSZ010000054.1:0-6608 GCA_023264135.1 Acidimicrobiales bacterium | reverse complement strand
TTCAATTGTCTGCATCGTTGCGCTCACGGTGGTGCTCGCACATCTCACTCCCGCACCGAATCTCCCCACCGACCTCTTGCTCTTTCTTGGGATCGTTGTGGGAGCGGCCCTCATCGGTGGATTCGTTGCGGGAGTTGCGACGGCCATCGTCTCCTTTCCCGTCATCAACTGGTTCCTTACCGTCCCGATTCACACCTTCCGTATCGAGGGCGGCGAAGACTTTGCCGCCCTCACGGTGTTCTTCTTTGTCGCGATTGTGGTGAGTGCACTCGTTGATCAAGTCGCGAAACGTTCGGCCGATGCCGAACTCGCTCGCGACGAAGCCTCCGAATTCGCGATCGCCGCGGCGAAGGCGGAAGCAGCAGCCGAGGGTGATCGACTTCGCACCGCAATTCTTCGAGCGGTTTCACATGACCTACGAACACCTCTCGCCTCTATAAAGGCTTCCTCGACAAGCCTGCTACAAGATGACATCGAGTGGTCAGAGGAGTCGCGTCGAGAGTTCGCGATGACAATCGACGAAGAAGCCGATCGCCTCGACCGAATCGTCGGAAATCTCTTGGACCTTTCTCGTCTCGATGCTGGAGCGGTGACGCCGGAATTCGTTTCGGTTCGAGTATCGGAGGCCGTGCACGATGCACTCGCGAGTCTCGGCCCACTTCGAGACGCATTTGCCCAGCCGTCGATCAACCCTGAACTCGAAGTCGTCGCTGACCCTGTACTTCTCGAACGAGTCTTGGCCAACATTGCGTCCAATGCCGTTCGGCACGGTTCTTCCAACGGCGCGATCCAACTGTCCGCACGAACCGTTGGCGACCGCGTCGACATCATCGTCGCTGACCATGGGCCGGGAATGAGTGCAGAAGACCGAGTCCGAGCTTTCGAGCCATTCATGCAACTCGGCGACCAATCAGGTGGCGCAGGAACCGGGTTGGGCCTCGCCGTTGCCAGCGGATTCATCGAAGCGATGAACGGATCCATCGACCTCACCGAAACTCCAGGAGGCGGGCTCACTGCGAGCATTTCTCTCCCGTCGCCGACTGGCCATTCGAACGTTCGCACGAGATCGGTTTCCCTTCCATGACCACCGTGCTTGTAGTTGATGATGAACCGCAGATTCGACGCGCGCTCGCAACCAACCTTCGCGCCCGTGACTTCGACGTCGAAGAGGCATCCTCTGGCGAAGAAGCATTGCGGCTTACTGCCGAGCGTCACCCCGACGTCATCATCCTCGATATCGGCCTTCCCGGAATCGACGGGATCGAAGTGGTGCACGGAATTCGTGGCTGGAGTTCGGTTCCAATCATCATGCTTTCGGTTCGCCAAGATGAGTCCGACAAAGTCGAAGCATTGGACGCTGGCGCTGACGATTACCTCACCAAACCGTTTGGCATGAATGAGCTTCTTGCTCGACTTCGGGCTGCGTTGCGTCGATCGTCGACCTCGGCGGAAGAGCCACTCATTACGACCGACGACTTCACGATTGATCTTGCGACGAAACGAGTGCATCGCGGCGAGGAGGAAATCCACCTCACGCCGACCGAATGGGGCATTACCGAACTTCTTGTGCGCAACCCCGATCGTTTGGTTTCGCAACAAACGTTGCTGCAGTCAGTGTGGGGGCCCGCGTACGGCAAGGAGGGCCATTACCTCCGTGTGTACATGTCGGGAATCCGCCGCAAGCTCGAGCGTGACCCTGCAAACCCCCGCCACTTCATCACCGAACCCGGAATGGGCTACCGGTTCCTCCCCTGACCCAACTCCCCACCAGTCTCCCGTTCGACCGGGTGTGATGATTCGGCAAGACTGCGACTCTTCACGCGTCCGTAGGGGGAACAATGAGTGGACAGGTTCGACTCGAGATCGATGGCCCGATAGCCGTCATCACGAACGACAACCAAGAGAAGCGAAATGCATTCTCTGACGACATGGACAAGCAGCTGTTCGACATTCTCGGAGAACTGCGTCAGACCCCATCGGTGCGAGCCGTCATTTGGCGTGGCGAAGGTCACTCGTGGTCATCGGGGCGCGATGTCGGCTCGATCGGCAATGACACCACTGGGCTCACGCACCACGAACTCATGACGCGAGGACACAAGGGCATCCAGCAACTCTTCGACCTCGATGCCCCCGTGATCGTGCCGATCCAAGGTTGGGCAATCGGCGGTTCCTTCCAGCGCGCATTGCTGTGCGACATTCGTATCGCTGCGGAAGATGCGAAGTTCATGCTTCCCGAAGCCGGACACGGAGTGATCCCCGACACCGGCGGTGTCGGCCGACTGTTCCAAATGTGCGGGCACGGGGTTGTCAGCGACATGGTTCTGACCGGACGATCACTCAACGCACAAGAAGCGCTTTCACTCGGCATCGTGTCTCGCGTTGTGACTCGCGAAGAACTCGACAACACCGCCATGGAAATGGCGCTGAAGATCGCGGCGGCACCCGCAGTCACGATCAAGTTGGCTCGCCGAGTGATTTCACATCTCGCTCAACCGGAAATCACCAGTTCGATGGCCGATGAGTTGATTTACCAAACCTTCCTCAATAAGTCCGAGGACTACGCCGAATTCCGCGCTGCACGCGCGGAAGATCGCACACCCAACTACCGCGGGAGCTGACATGTCGACTGCAGAACCAATTGGACTTCCAGACGCGCCGGCTCTCGGTGCGCAAGCACTTCCCGCCGGCACCTACGACGGAAAAGTCGTCTTCGTCACTGGCGGTGGAACGGGTTTGGGTCGAGCTGTCGCCTCCGAGTTCGCACGTCTTGGCGCCAGCATCGTGGTGGCGAGTCGTAAACCCGAACATCTCGAACAGGCCGACGAAGCCATGGCCGCGCTCGGCGCTCCCGCGATCACGGTGCAATGCGATATTCGTGAACCCGACTCCATCGCTGCCGCGTTCGACGCAGCTGAGAAGGCATTTGGACTTCCCGACGTTCTCATTAACAACGCCGCAGCCAACTTCCCCGTGCCCGCCGAAGACATGTCACCGAATGCATGGCGCACCGTTGTCGACATCACCTTGAACGGCACCTTCTTTTGTGCTCGTGAATTTGCTCGTCGACACATCGATGCGAACACGCCCGGCTCGATCGTCAATATCGGCGCGACCTATGCATGGACAGGCGGGCCTGGCTTCGCTCACTCCGCTGCGGCGAAGGCCGGCGTGAAGAACATGGTCGAAACGCTCGCCGTTGAATGGGGCCCGTACGGAATTCAAGTGAATGGACTTGTTCCTGGCCTCATGCCCCATGAGGACATGACCGACGACATCAAGGGAAACCTCGCGCGTACGAACGACAAAGACGTGTGCCAGCCCGCTTTGCGTGTTGGCCGTCCGCGTGAACTCGGATGGGCCGCGACGTTCCTTGCGTCTCCCTATGCCCGATTCATCAGCGGCAACACGCTCGTTGTTGACGGTGCGAATTGGCAACGACGTTCGCTCACTCAACCTGAAGTCATCACTGTTCGCGATCAGATGGGCAAAGGACCGTTTGAACTGTGAAGTTCTCACTCTCGCTTCCGCTCCTCAAAGACTTCACCTCCCCCGATCCATTCCGCGAGACGTTTGATCTTGCGCGAATCGCCGAGGAATCAGGCTTCGACACCGTCACGATCGGCCATCACCACTTCATGCCGGGAAATTTGAGTGATCCACTCACTTTCCTCGCCGCCGTTGCGGCGCGCACATCAACCGTGCGAGTCGGAACCGGCATCTTTCAGCTTCCAATTCACAATCCGGTTCGCGTGGCCGAACAGGTGGCGACCATCGATCAGATTTCCGGCGGACGCGTCACGCTCGGTGTGGGGATGGGTTGGTGGCCACTTGAGTACGACGTGCATGGATCGAAATTCAAAGAACGTGGCGCCCGCATGGAAGAAGCGCTCACGATCATGCGCTTGGTGTGGCAAAACGAAAACACCTCGTTTGACGGTCGCTTTCATTCGTTCCCCGAACTGACGGTGCATCCTCGCCCGTTGCAGTCCCCCAATCCTCCGTTATGGGTTGCTGGCGTTGCGCCGGCGGCAGTTGATCGCGCTGCTCGACTGGGCGACGCCTGGATCTGCGGACCAGTGCAGTCACTCGCGGCCGCCCTTCGTTGTCTCGACATTTATCGCCCCGCTTGCGCCGCACTCAACAAGCCTGCTGATTGGATCCTTCGGCGCTACGCGTGGGTTGGCGAAAGCGACGAACAAGTTCGCACCGACGTCCTTCCGGTGTATGTCGATGGCCTGATGGTGCATTGGCGCGAGTCGGCCGAAGAGAAGGAAGAAAAGGAACTCTTCGCCCGCATCGACGCAGGTGAGAACATCACCGCCGAAGACATTGCCGCCGATCGACTCTTGTGGGGTGACCCCGAGCGAGTTATTGGCCAAATCCGCGACTACGAAGCCGCGACACAATGCGACCACGTGCACACGGCCTTTGGCGCAGGCCTTCCTGCCGACACCGGCCAAGCATCGCTCGGCGATTTCGAAGACATCGCCGCAATGATTCGCCTGTTTGGCCGCGAGGTCATTCCGGCGTTTTCCTGACCGCTACGTCACATCCACCTTTCAGCGACGCATTCGTCATTTTGGCGAACTACGTTGCGCCACGAAACCGATCGAGGAGTTCCCATGACCGACGCTCAAAAGCGCCACCGCACCGTCACCACCGCCTTTGCCACGATCGCAATCGCCGCTATTGCACTGGCCGGTTGCGGAAGTTCCAAGAGTTCTTCGACCACGACAACCACGGCGGCTTCATCAAGCACGACCGTGGCTGTGAAGCCGCTTCAGGTTCTCGTCACCAACGACGACGGGTACGACGCTGAAGGTATCGACGCGATTGTTGAAGGTCTTCGCGCTGCACCGAATGTCACCGTCACCGTTGTTGCCCCTGCGACAAACCAAAGCGGGAAGGGCGGTTCGGTTACTGGAGGCACGCTTACCGCAACCGACGTGAAGACGAAGAGCGGTTACCCAGCCAAGGCCGTTGCTGGAACTCCTGCCGATTCAGTGATTTGGGCGCTTGATCAGGGCGGCATTTCCTTCAAACCTGACTTCGTGGTGTCCGGCATCAACGCTGGTCAGAACATGGGACCTGCAGTCGATTTGTCGGGAACCGTTGGCGCCGCACGGGCCGCCACAAGTCGCGGCATTCCCTCGATCGCCACGAGCCAGGGACTCACCGACAACAAGTACAACTACAAAGCTGGCGTGGAACAGGTCATGGCCTGGTTCACCAAGAACCGACCTGCCATCAGCGACGGAACGATCACGAAGGCGACCGTGTTCAACATGAACATCCCGACCTGCCCTTCAGGTTCTGTCCGCGGACCAATTGACGTACCTCCCGCGACAAGTGCTGACGGGTATCTCAATGTTCCCGATTGCACGTCGACCGCGACGAGCCCGACAGACGACATCAAGGCGTTCCAAGTCGGTTTCGCCCCGATCTCGAACCTTCCGATCAAAGCAGCGAGCTGAGTTTCGTCGCCCTGTCTACGACTTCAACGCAATAGCGATGTCGTAGACGCGATTTCGAGCAACGTTGAACGCCTCGGCGACTTCCGCCGACGCGTCGCGCTTTGACAGGCCGCGGGCGAGGCCATCGGCCACCGCCGTTGCAATCTGTGCATCGTCAACTTCCGCCGCTGGAGGTGCTCCTTCAAGGACGAGCACATATTCACCGCGCGGATCGACTTCAGCACAGCGAGCCACGACCTCGTCGAGGCTCCCCCGCCAGATCTCCTCGTGAAGCTTCGTCAGTTCTCTGGCAAGCACAATCTGTCGTTCACCTCCGCATGCGTCGGCGAGATCGTGCAGCGTGCGCTCAAGTCGATGAGGGGCTTCAAACAACACCGTGGTGCGAAGTTCGGTGGAAAGTTCGCGTAGGCGTCGCGTGCGTTCGGCACCCTTCCGAGGGATGAATCCTTCAAAGACAAAACGAGAAGTCGTAAGCCCGCTCGCCACGAGTGCATGCAAGACCGCTGATGGCCCCGGCACCACTTCAACAGTGATGCCCGCTGCAATCGCTTGCGCCACGAGGAACTCGCCAGGATCTGAAACTCCCGGCATGCCTGCATCGCTCACCAAAACAACGACATCGCCGTTCTGCACGTGCCGTAGTACTCGTTCAACGGCGTCGCCTTCTGTGTGTTCGTTCACCACGATGTAGGTCGGTGATGCGATACCGAAGTGTGAAAGCAAGCGACCCGTTCGCCGTGTGTCTTCGCATGCAACGACGGTTGCCTCGCCAAGTGTCTCAAGCGCTCTCGGTGAAAGATCACCGAGATTGCCGATTGGCGTTCCCACTAAAACGAGCCGGCCTCCTGAACTCGCGCTCATCGGATCTCCAGACAATCACCTTGGGAAACTCCCCAGCGGGCAAACGCACCCGCTTCGGTTTCAATTACCGAACGTGAGCGCAGCACAAAGGCACCAAGTCGATTCGGCTTCATCGTTGCGATCCGCAGCACTGTTCCCTCTGCATCGCAATGCGCAACGTCAATCGAAAAGTTCATTCCGAAGGTGTGCACAGAACGTGCCGGCCGTAAGAGCAGCGCACCTTCTATTCCGTTGCGTCCCAGCAGGCCCTTGCGACGCGCCGTTCGTGACGAT
>JALQSZ010000549.1 GCA_023264135.1 Acidimicrobiales bacterium | reverse complement strand
TGATGGGCCGTGACACTGGCGGCATGGATTGGAAGATGGATCAGAACATTGCAGCCCACACTTTCGGTTCTTTCGCAGGCACTGCAACCACCAGCACCACCGCCGCCACTGGTTATTTGACCTCTGGCTGGGCTTCTAGCTCTAACATCAGCATCACCTCAACTGGTGCTGTGAGCCTGAAGCAAGGTGACGTCATCACCATCGATGGCGTGTACGCTGTCAACCCACAGAACCGCCAAGCCTACGGCTCTAACAAGCTCCGTAACTTTGTGGTAAACGCTGCTGCTTCTGGCACTGGTGCAACATTTACTGTGAACGTCAGCCCCGCTGTTATCAGTGCAGGCCAGTTCCAAAACGTGAGCATCCCGTCCACCAGCACCACAGCTACTGTGAACTTCTACAACAAGACTGGTACTGTGTCTCCACAGAACATCATCATGCACCGCAATGCGTTCACGTTAGCAGTCGCTGACCTGGAGTTGCCAGAAGGTGTTCACTTTGCTGGTCGTGCAAG
>JALQSZ010000548.1 GCA_023264135.1 Acidimicrobiales bacterium | reverse complement strand
ATGACCACGCCCTCGTGGCGTGCTTCCCCGCCAAGAAGAAGCTGCCGTCAGGGTTCACCGCGATAGGTGTGGTGGCGAAGGGGCCCGCGCAGGTCACGGTGGATGGAGCGCAGTTCGAGGGTTCAGCAGGGTTCACGCATTTCGCGTGAGGATGAGCGGCGCAGTACTAGGCGCGGGTGACCTTGCCGGCCTTGATGCACGAGGTGCACACGTTCATCCGCTTGGGCGTGGCGCCCACGAGGGTGCGAACTCGCTGGATGTTCGGGTTCCAGCGGCGCTTGGTGCGTCGGTGTGAGTGGGAGATGTTGTGCCCGAAGCCCGGACCCTTGCCGCAGACATCGCAGGTGGCAGCCACGGTGCACTCCTTGGGGATAACCGGCGAGGGCCGGGTTTGACTGTTTCAGCCGCCCAAGGTTAGCCGACCCAGCGCGATGAGCAATCGGCAGCCCCCCGCCCGCCGGTAGCGTCCAGGCTGTGACCGGCCTGCTCGATACCAAACTGCGCGGGATCGTGGGT
>JALQSZ010000547.1 GCA_023264135.1 Acidimicrobiales bacterium | reverse complement strand
CTGGATGAAGAAACCATGTTGCTCTCTGCCACTTCGGTCAGCAAGCAGCCTAAGGACAACTTCGACTTCTTCCCTCTGACCGTTGACGTTGAAGAGCGCAGCTACGCAGCAGGCAAGATCCCCGGTTCGTTCTTCCGTCGTGAAGGCCGTCCCTCCGAAGACGCCATCCTCACCTGCCGGTTGATCGACCGGCCGCTTCGACCGACCTTCACCAACGGTCTGCGTAACGAGGTTCAGATCGTTGTTACCGTTCTGTCTATTGCTCCTGGTGAGTTCTATGACGCACTGGCTATCAACGCTTCCTCCGCATCAACCCAGATCTCCGGTCTGCCTTTCTCTGGTCCTATCGGTGGTATCCGTATGGCCCTGATTGACGGCCAGTGGGTTGCATTCCCCAACGTTGAGCAGCTCAAGGACGCCGTCTTCGACCTCGTCGTTGCTGGTCGCATCGTTGTGGACAAGGATGGCAAGGAAGACGTTGCCATCATGATGGTTGAGGCAGAAGCAACTGAAGGT
>JALQSZ010000546.1 GCA_023264135.1 Acidimicrobiales bacterium | reverse complement strand
ATGCCGACGGCGAAGGCCTTGCAGCTCGACGCAATGTGTTGATCGAAAATGGTGTTCTGCAGAAGTTTGTTCAGAACGCGTACTCGGCGCGTCGAGCGGGGACGGTCAGCACAGGCAACGCGGTGCGCGGGTTCAAGAGCACGCCATCGGTTGGATGCCATTCTGTTTCACTTGTTCCAGGAACCTCAGATCCCGCTGCACTCATTGCCGGCATCTCCGATGGTGTGCTGGTCCAAGAAGTTTCGGGTCTGCATTCCGGCGTGAATCCCGTCAGCGGCGACTTTTCTACTGGCGCCGAAGGGCTTCGCATTCGTAACGGTGAGGTCGCAGAACCCGTTCGGGAATTCACCATCGCATCAACGTTGCAAAAAATGCTGCGCGACATTCAGGCGGTTGGAAATGACCTTGAGTTCCTTCCGATGAACGCTGCGGGTGTCTCGCTCGTTGTTGCTGATCTGACCGTGTCGGGCTCGTGAGTTTCGATCCGCCCGATCAAGAGTCGGCCGAACTCCTTGCG
>JALQSZ010000545.1 GCA_023264135.1 Acidimicrobiales bacterium | reverse complement strand
TCGGTGACGTTATCGTGGCAACCGTCAAGGACGCTATCCCCGGCGGAAACGTGAAGAAGGGTGACGTCGTAAAGGCTGTCGTCGTTCGCACCGTGAAGTCGACCCGTCGTCCAGACGGTTCCTACATCAAGTTCGACGAGAACGCAGCTGTCATCCTCAAGACGGATGGCGAGCCACGCGGTACTCGTATCTTCGGTCCTGTCGGTCGCGAACTCCGCGACAAGAAGTTCATGAAGATCGTTTCATTGGCACCGGAGGTTATCTAGTCATGGCGAACATCAAGAAGGGTGACCTGGTTCAGGTCATCACTGGTCGCACCCAGGCTCGCGGCGGAGACCGTGGCAAGCAGGGCAAGGTAATTGAGGTTCTCACCGAGCGCAACCGCGTCATCGTTGAGGGTGTCAACTACATCACCAAGCACACTCGCGTTGGCCAGACCGACCGTGGTGCAAAGACCGGTGGTATCGAGACCGTTGAGGCTCCGATCCACATTTCCAACGTGGCAGTTGTTGACCCCTC
>JALQSZ010000544.1 GCA_023264135.1 Acidimicrobiales bacterium | reverse complement strand
TCGGACGCATGGCAGACCTCAGGAAACGTCGGCCATGAGGATGGGCGGGTTGTGCAGGTGCGTGATCGTCGCGTCTCGTCCGACAACATCGCTGGCCATTTCAAGAGCGTCTTGCAATGTTGATGCCGGCTTGAAGCCGAGACGGCGAACGGCGCGCACATCGCCACCGACAATGATGACCTGGCCAACATGCTCGAGAGCATGCGAGCACCAGTACCACATGTAGAACGGATGCACGCCGTGGTAGGCGTAGCTCGTGCGGTAGAGGTGGCGGTACCACTCGTCTTCGGCGAATGACTTTTCGAATTGTTCCGACATCACGACCGGGTCGTGCGTCTGTGACAACACCTGATCGAAGAAGTCGATATATGAGGGGTGATGCACCGGATGGAATTCCCATGGTGTTGGGTGACTCATGATGACAACGCCACCTTCACGCACCGGCGGGCGACCTCGATAGAGGTTGAAGAAGTAGCCGAGTCCAAGACAGGCAACGAGAATCGGATTGAGAATCGAATTCAC
>JALQSZ010000543.1:241-525 GCA_023264135.1 Acidimicrobiales bacterium | reverse complement strand
CCACGCCGTCGCAATTGCGACACCTCGCTGCTACCCGTTGTTCATCTTGAGCGTGAGTGATTCACAAGGAGTTGGTTCGGGGTTTGTTGTTCTTTCAGCCCGAGTCACGTTCACTAACGGCACCTGTGGAAGCAGGCCGATTTTCGGCATCCTTCCCAAACCCGTCACCGGAGTTGATGAACGTCGTGCCCGGCACTGTTGTAGAGGACCCCCCGGTCTCTGAAGGCGAACCCGCTCCCAAGGAGCGGACTCGAAGAGTCGTTACGGAAGTTCCGAGCCGTGCC
>JALQSZ010000543.1:0-231 GCA_023264135.1 Acidimicrobiales bacterium | reverse complement strand
CGCCGACCGACGTTTCAACCAGATCACGATGGGTGCGGGAATTTCCGTCCTTGTACTGCTGACGCTGGTCGGGCTCTTTCTGATGATCCAGAGCAGCGATGCTCTTGGCGAGACCGGCATCTGGACATTCCTGACGAGGACCGAGTGGCGAACTGATGTCACGCCGGCTCGAATCGGCGTGCTCGGTCTCCTCGCGGGAACAGTCTTGGTTGCATTGGTCGCAGTTGTCAT
>JALQSZ010000542.1 GCA_023264135.1 Acidimicrobiales bacterium | reverse complement strand
GACCGCGGCGAAGCACCTGCGCAATCGGGCGCGCGTTTCGGAAGTTCGACGCCAACTCCACCTGCACCCAGCCATCGTCGGCCTGTGGGAACACGAAGCCACGCGAGTAAATGCCCTGGCCTTCATCAGCCAGCAGCAACATGCGGCGCCGACCGTCGGGGTCGAGCAACGTTTCGAGCATTGCAATCCAGGCCGGGCTGAAGTCCTGAGCTTCGTCGATGATGATCGTGTCGAAATACTCTCCGACCTTGTCCCAGTTATGCAGGATGTGTCCGGTCGCGACCGTGTCCCACCACACTCCCATTTCACGGGGAGTCAAAGACGGGATCTCGAGTTCAGGCATTCCCTCCAGACCTAACGCAACGTCGTAGAACGAACCGATCGTGATGGTGTCGTCGAGCGCGATTCCGAATTGATCTTGCAGCGAGGATGAAAGCGGATCGTTGTAACAAGTCAGCAGAACTCGATCACCCTCATTGCGCGCGCTCCGTGCCCACTTCAAGCCGAGGAATGTCTTGCCGGTTCCC
>JALQSZ010000541.1 GCA_023264135.1 Acidimicrobiales bacterium | reverse complement strand
ATCACGACGAGTGATGGTCGGGGATTGGCTGTCTTCGTTGTCTCCGTCATGGGCCGGATGGTAGCCCTGCGATGCTGAATGGCAGGGCGGAATCGTCCTAGAGCTTGAGGACCTTCTTGGCGTTTTCACGCAAGAACTTCGGCCACACCTCGTCTTTGAACGGAACCTTGGGAAGTTCTTCAAAGATGCGGTCGTAGCTCAGGCCTGCCGGGAAATAGCCGGCGTACATCACCTTGTCGGAGCCTCGGCTGTTCGCGTAATCGATGATGGCCTTCGGATAGTGCTTCGGCGCGAACGCAGAAGTGGAGTAGTAGAGGTTCGGCCACTTGAGCATGAGCTTCATCGCTAACTCCGTCCACGGTTCGGCGCCGTGGCGCATGACGAAGGTGAGGTCGGGGAAGTCGTACATGACCTCGTCGATGAGTTCGACATGTTGAGGAGCGAACGGAACGCGAGGGCCAGGAATGCCGACACAGCAGAACACGGGAAGGTCAAGTTCCACTGCAAGTGCGTAGAACGGATACATCTT
>JALQSZ010000540.1 GCA_023264135.1 Acidimicrobiales bacterium | reverse complement strand
CGACGGTGGAATCGACGATGTGCGCGGCTTTATTCATGCAAAGGATCTCTTGACGATTCCCGATTCGGATATCGACAATCCGGTTCCCCCTCGTCTGGTGCGATCGCCACTTGAAACGCAGTGCGGGCAACAACTTGAGGATCTCTTAAAGAAGATGCAGTCGACCCGAGTGCACTTTGCCGCCGTTTACAACGACGACGAGTCGACTGCAGGCATTGTGACGCTCGATGATCTTCTTGAAGAACTGCTGAGCGATCTCACCGACGCAGACGAAGACCGCGATTAGGCACCGGTGGCGTGGTAACCGCCGTCGACGTGCACGATTTCTGCGGTGGTTTGCGGGAACCAGTCAGAAAGCAATGCGACGCAAGCTTTGGCGACGGCACTCGAATCTCGAACGTCCCAGCCAAGAGGCGCGCGTTCATCCCATACGTCTTCAAATTTTGAGAAGCCTGGAATCGAGCGGGCAGCAATCGTCTTGATTGGACCAGCGGCAACCAGGTTGACTCGGATCTGCTGTGGCCCGAGAT
>JALQSZ010000053.1 GCA_023264135.1 Acidimicrobiales bacterium | reverse complement strand
ATGAAACGACAAGTGACCAAGTAGACCCTTGGCGATTCGCGCTCGACGTCGACCCGTTTCCGCGTCGTGATCAACCTTGGCGCGATCGACAGCAACGAGCGCAAACTCCGCCGCCACAAAAAATCCGTTCGCAATAATCAGAAAGAAAACGGCGAGGAGCCCCACAGCCGGATTCATGGTTCGGTCCCCCACGCCCACCATCGACCATGTCGATGCTCAAGACCAAGCGGCATTCCAAAGCATTGGGAAAGGTTTTCTTCGTTGAGGACGTCCGCGAGCACTCCCGCAACAAGCACTCGCGCTTCCCTGAGCATCAGCACGTGCGTGAATCCCTCAGGTATCTCTTCGACGTGATGAGTGACGAGCACCGTTGCGGGCGTGTCGACACCGGCAGCCAGGACTCCAAGACTCCGAACGAGGTCTTCACGGCCAGCGAGATCAAGGCCCGCGGTTGGTTCATCGAGAAGCAACAACCCAGGTTCAGGCATCAGTGTTCGAGCCAACAACACCCGCTGACGTTCTCCCGAAGACAGCGTGGCGAAACTCCGATCAGCTAACTGACCGATCTCCATGCGATCAAGACACTCACGAGCTCGCTGACGATCAGCATCGTCGTAGGTATGCCACCACGGTTCGAGCGCCGCATGCTTCGCTGTCATCACGACATCGGCGGCGATGAGATCGGATCGAAGTTGATCCGCCATTCCGGAACTCGCAACGCCAATTCGTTTGCGCAACGAACGCACATCGGTGCGGCCGAGTTTCTCGCCAAAGACTTCGAGCTCACCTGAAGAGGGGTGAAGGTAGAGCGACGCAATCTTCATCAACGTTGACTTGCCACAACCATTGCGGCCAAGAACCACCCAACGCTCATCGGTTGCGACGTTCCAAGTGATGTCGTCGAGGATCGCTCGACCCTCACGAACAAGCGTGACGTTCCGAAGTGACAGCGCTGTCGGGTCGGTTCGACCCATGACGACCTACTTGTCGAGCAGGAGTGCGAGTGCGACTGAGGCGAAAATGAAGATGACCGCCGCCACCACGGTGATGCGGTCGAGATTCTTCTCGACCACTGTCGAACCGGCTGCAGACGCGCCCAGACCGCCACCGAACATGTCGGAAAGGCCACCGCCCCGACCGCTGTGAAGCAGGACGAGGAAGATGAGGGCGAGTGCGGAGAGCACCTGAACGATGAGGACAGCGATCAACACGGGTTGAGACGCTATCAGGAGAGACGGAATTGGACGATTCGGGCGAATTCCTCGGGATCGAGGGCCGCTCCGCCGACCAATGCGCCGTCGATATCGGGCTGGCTCATGAGTTCCGCAGCATTCGCCGCCTTCACCGAACCGCCGTATTGAATGCGCACGGCCTTGGCCGCATCGGCGCCCTTCATGTCCTTGACCTTGGCGCGGATCCAACCACACACCTGCTGCGCATCTTCTGCGCTCGCAGTGCGGCCGGTGCCGATTGCCCAAATGGGCTCGTAGGCGATGACCATAGAGGCCACCTGTTCTGGCTTGAGCGCTTCGATGCCGGCGTGAATCTGTCCGGTGATCTTTCCGTGGGTGGCTTCGCCTTCGCGCTCTTCGAGGGTTTCACCACAACACAGGATTGGTGTCATGCCGTTTTCAAAGACGGCCTTCACTTTGCGGGCCACGATGATGTCGTCTTCACCGAACAACTCGCGTCGTTCGCTATGGCCAACGATCACATACGAGACGTTGAGCTTGAACAGCATTCCCGGCGCGACTTCACCAGTGAACGCGCCGTTCGTTTCCCAATGGCAGTTCTGCGCACCGAGAGCAATCGGAATCTTTTCGCTTTCAAGGAACGTTTGTACCGTTCGAATATCGGTGAACGGAGGGTGCACGGAGACATCGACAAGTTCGTAGTCGTCTTTCGACAACAGGTAGCGCAACTTGTCGAGCGTCGCGGTTGCCTCGAAGTGATTGAGGTTCATCTTCCAGTTGCCGGAGATGAGTGGTTTGCGGTCAGGCATTTGATGCTCCTCGTAAGGCTTCGAGTCCGGGGAGGTCACCGTTCTCGAGCAATTCGAGAGATGCACCTCCACCGGTTGAGACGTGATCGACCTCGTTCGCGAGACCGAACGCGTCGAGTGCTGCAGCCGAATCGCCACCACCAACAACGGTAAAGCCGCGAGCTTCGGCCATTGCTTCGGCAATCACGCGAGTTCCGGCAGCAAAGCGCGGATCTTCGAACACGCCCATAGGGCCGTTCCAGAAGATTGTCTTTGCTTCCGCGATGATGTCGGCAAATTCCGATGCCGTACCGGGACCAATGTCGAGTCCCTTCCAACCATCGGGAACATCGGCACCGAGCTGGCGAACTTCTCCCCCAGCTTCGGGGTTCATGATTTTGCCACCTGGACCAAGCGCAGTCACGTCGTGCGGAATGTAAATCGTGACATCGGAGTCGAGGAATCGTTTGCAGGTATCGATTTGATCAACCTCGAGCAACGAATCGCCAACGTGATGTCCCTGGGCAGCGAGGAACGTGAAACACATTCCTCCACCGATGATGAGCGCGTCGGCAACCTCCGACAACGCGTCGATCACGCCAAGCTTGTCCGACACCTTTGAGCCACCAAGGATGACTACAAACGGACGCTTGGGGTCGGAACGCAACGGCAACAGCACATCGACTTCACGCTGCAGCAGTCGACCAGCCGCCGATGGAAGGAACTGCGGCGGACCGACGATTGAAGCATGCGAACGATGCGATGCACCGAACGCGTCGTTCACATAGAGGTCTTGACCAGCGATGAGTTCCTGCACGAACGCAGGATCATTGGCGGTCTCGCCCGGATTGAACCGCAAGTTGTCGAGGAGTTCGACACCCGGTGCGAGTTCAGCGAGACGACGACGAACTGGCTCCACCGAATACTTCGGATCGGGAGCACCCTTCGGACGACCAAGGTGCGTGCAGGCCGTAACGGTTGCGCCGCGAGAAGTCAGGTACTCGATCGTGGGAAGCGCCGCACGAATGCGGAAGTCGTCGACGATCTCTCCATTGGAGATCGGCACATTGAAATCAGCGCGAAGGAGAACTCGGCGACCGTTGACGTCGCCGAGGTCCTCCAGCGTAGGAACACTCATCGGGCGGTACTACTTCGCCGCGTTGGCCATGACCTGCACAAGGTCGACCAGACGGTTTGAGTAACCCCACTCGTTGTCGTACCAGCCGAGCACCTTCACAAGGTTGCCCATGGCCATCGTGAGCTTCGAGTCGAACGTGCACGATGCAGGCTGACCAACAATGTCCGACGACACGATGTCTTCGTCGGTGAAGTCGAGCACCTTCGAAAGCGGACCAGACGTTGCTGCTGCCTTGAACGCTGCGTTGATTTCATCGACGGTGACGTCGCGCTTGAGCACGCCAACAAAGTCAGTGATGGAACCATCGGGAACCGGCACGCGAAGTGCGGTGCCATCGAGCTTGCCCTTCATGGCTTCAAGCACAAGGCCTGTGGCGCGAGCGGCACCAGTTGACGACGGCGTGATGTTCGCGGCCGATGCACGTGCACGACGCATATCGGAGTGCGGACCATCGACAAGGTTCTGATCGCCGGTGTAGGCGTGCACAGTGGTCATGAGACCCTTTTCGACGCCGAAGGCATCGTCGAGAACCTTGATCATCGGAACGAAACAGTTGGTCGTGCACGACGCGTTCGACACAACCTTGTGCTTGGCCGGATCAAAGGTGTCGTCGTTGACGCCAACAACGAAGGTGGCGTCGGCGTTGGTCGCCGGTGCAGAAATGATGACGAACGGTGCGCCAGCTTCGAGATGTGCAGCGGCCTTGTCGCGATCGGTGAAGAAACCGGTGGACTCAACCACGATGTCGACATTGAGTTCCTTCCACGGAAGGTCCTTCGGGTCGCGGATTGCGGTGATCTTGAGAAGTTTGCCGTCGACGAGGATGCCGTCGTCGGTCGCTTCAACGGTGGCGTCGAGACGACCCATCACCGTGTCGTACTTGAGCAGGTGGGCCATGGCCGGCACCGAACCCAAATCGTTGGCGGCAACGATTTCGACATCAGCGCCGGACTGCCTCACCGCCCGGAAGAAGTTGCGGCCGATGCGACCGAAGCCATTGATGCCGACACGGATGGTCATTGTGGGCACTGCCTCCTGGGTTGGCCGTCGACGGTCGACGGCTGTAGTGACGAGATGGTCTGACGTTACGCCAGTCGGCGCACGCGTTTGGCCGGTCTCTCTCCAGCCCGACCGATCCGGGGGGATTCGGCGCCCGCGATGATGTCAGCGGTCGAGGTCGCGATGGGTGACCCGAAGGTGAAAACCCCGCTCGCGCAGTGCCGCTGCGACCGCTTCGGCGATTGCCACCGAGCGATGCCGCCCACCCGTGCACCCGAATGCCACCGTCAGATAGCTCTTTCCTTCGGCCACATACGCCGGCAAAAGCGTGTTGAGGAGGCCGTCGATCTGACCGAGAAATTCCGCCGTGAGGAGCTGAGAAAGCACATAGTCACGAACTGGTTCATCGAGGCCTGTGAGCGGTCGCAGTTCCTCGACCCAATGCGGGTTGGGGAGGAATCGGCAATCGATCACGAGATCGGTGTCGAGGGGAAGACCGTGCTTGTAGCCAAAGGAAAGCACCGTGGTCTGCATGCCGCCGGCGGGAGCGTCGGCAGCGAAGAGGTCGAGCATGCGGGCACGAAGTTGGTGGACATTGAGTTCGGTGGTGTCGATAACGACATCGGCTTCGGCCTTGACCGATTGCAAGACCCGGCGTTCCTCTTGAATCGACTCAGCAAGCGATCGGTCTTCTGCGGCCAACGGATGACGGCGACGAGTGCTTTCGTACCGACGCACGAGTTCATCGGTCGCTGCTTCGAGGAAGACGATGCGAAGTCGATTCCCTTTGCGACGGAGTGCATCGAGGGCGGGCAATGCCTCGGAGTGATACGGACCGGTGCCGACCACAAGCACCACGTTGGTGATGGTCGCATCGGGTGCATCGGCGAAATCGGCAACGCGCCCAATGAGCGCAGGCGGCAGATTGTCGATGATGTACCAGCCGAGATCTTCGAGAACGTCCGCGGCTTGGGAGCGTCCGGCCCCCGACAACCCGGTGATCACCACGAAGTCACTCACACCGCAGACGCTACCCGTGTGACCTCTAACCTCACGTCATGGACAACCTCACCGCTCTTCCACTTGCCGCCGCCCGATTCGAAGCAATCGCCGCGCTCGTGAGTTCCGACGATCTCAAGAAGTCCACACCTTGCGGTGACTGGACCGTCGCCCAGCTTCTTGATCACGTGATCGGCGGCAACTAGATGGCGGCTGCGCTTCTTGGCGGTGCGTCACGTGAAGACGCGGTTGCGGTGTTGACAGCGTCGACGTCGGGCGACGAACCGTTGCTCGCCGTTCAAGACTCGCTGCGCGCGCAGGCAACCGCATTCGCGGACCCGGCCGTGTTGGAAATGAACGTCCACCACCCAGCCATGGACATGCCCGGCGCTCAATTGCTCGGCTTCCGAGTCGGCGACCTGCTGGTGCATTCGTGGGACCTCGCCCGCGCGATTGGCGCAGATGAATCGCTCGACCCCGAAGTCGTTGCCGTCGTCGCCACCAACATTGAACCGATGCGTCCATTCATTGGTCAGGTCGGCATGTTCGGCGAAGGCCCCAGTGGAACGCTCGATGAAAACGCCGACGCGCAGACCGCATTGCTCGACCTCATGGGCCGACGCCCATAACGAAACGCTGTTCGGTCAGGACGACCGGCGAGCCACAAGCGTGAGAAGTCGCGGGATCGTTGTGACTTCGGTGTATTCCGGCGCACGATCAATGACGCCCTGCGGTGGCGCGGGTTCAATCATGCGTTCAAGCGCAAGACCCGAATCGGCCATCGCGTTGATGTAGCGACTGAGCGGTCGATGCACGAAACGGATGAAGACATCCTTTTCAACTTCTTCGATGGTCGCCTGTTCAATGAGATAGGGGCCAATGCGCCAGTACTGCTCAGGTGGGTCGAGAATCTGGTCGTCGATCCAACCCGACCCTGGCGTCTGCAACAACGGATGATTCAGGCAGAAAATGAAACGTCCGCCTGGTCGCAGTACGCGCGCAACCTCGGAAAGTGCTTCGTCGACCGCGTCAATGTGTTCGAACACGAGACAACACACGACCGCATCGAATGACGCATCGTCGAACGGAAGCGATTCGGCTCCTGCGAGTTGATACTCAGGGCCGCCACCGCGACGAATCGCTTCGTCGATCTGGTTCACGGTTGGGTCGATTCCGATCACGGTCGCGCCGTGCGTTGCAGCGATAGCGCGCGCTACCTGACCTTCGCCGGTTCCAACCTCGAGCACACGCTCAAAACCTGCAGTCCACTCAAGAATCAGCGGAATGATTTGTTCGGTGTATTCGGGATCAACACCATCGGTGAACTCGCGCTGCCACCAGTCGGCATGGGCTTCCCAGAGTTGGGCATTGGCATCAGGTTCAGACACGTGGTCTCCGATTCAGCGCGAGTCTCGACGAGCAGGAACATGGATCTTGTCCCAAACAGCCTGCGCGACCGAATCGGGAAGCCACGGAAGTGCTTTGAGTTCCTCTTCGGTTGCTCGTTTGACCGCAGTGACTCCCCCAAGTTCTTTAAGCAGACGCGTCCGACGCGCTTCGCCGAGGCCGGGGATGTCGTCGAGCACAGACTTCGTCATACGTTTGCCGCGAAGTTCACGATGGAACGAAATCGCGAAACGGTGGGCCTCATCGCGAATGCGTTGCAGCAGATAGAGCGCGTCGCTCCCCCGCGGCACTTCCACCGGTTCGGAACGATGCGGCAAATACACCTCTTCGAAACGCTTGGCGAGCGACGCGACGGGAATCTCTTCGTCGAGTCCAAGTTCTTCAAGCACTTTCACCGCAACGCTGAGCTGACCTTTGCCACCATCGACCAACAACAACTGCGGCGGATACGCAAACTTCCCTGAACGTTCGGCCACTGGTTTGCTGCGCTCTTCGAGATAGGCAGTTAAGCGACGGGTGAGCACTTCTTCCATGGCTGCAAAATCATCGTTGCCTTGGTTGCCCTTGATCTTGAACCGACGGTATTCGCGCTTGTTCGGCAATCCGTCTTCCATAACGACCATTGAGCCGACGTAGTCGCTGCCCTGAATGTGGCTCATGTCGTAACACTCAATGCGCAAGGGGGCTTCGGGCAGACCCAAGTGTTCCTGAAGATCATTGAGCGCTCGCGCACGACTGTTGTGATCAGCAGCGCGCTTCAACCGGTGTCGCGAAAATTCCTCGGTGGCGTTATGCGTAACTGTCGCCATCAGTTCGCGCTTGTCGCCCCGATGTGGAATCCGAATACTGACCTTGGAACCACGCTGAGCGCTTAGGAACTCTTCATACAGTTCAGGATTGGCGCTTTCGAATGGCACCAGGACTTCCTTGGGAACCCCAAGTGGCGGTGGATCGCCATACAGACGTTCAAGGATGCCGTCGATGAGTTCGCCATCGGAAAGATCTTCTTTGCGATCGAGCACGTATCCCTTACGCCCGACCACGCGACCTCTGCGAACGAAGAACACCTGCACCGATGCTTCGAGTTCATCGCCGGCAAGGCCGACAACGTCGAGGTCTTCGTCCTTCTCCAACACCATCTGTTGACGTTCAACAACTTTGCGCACCGCACCAAGACGGTCACGAAGTCGTGCAGCGCGCTCGAACTCAAGTTCATCACTCGCCGTTTGCATTTCCACTTCAAGCCGTGAGATCACTTCATCGGTATCGCCATCGAGAAAACGAATCAGATCTCGAACAAGTGATTCGTAGTTCTCCGGTGTGATCTCACCAACGCACGGACCACTGCACTTTTCAATGTGGAACAACAAACACGGCCGACCAAGTTTTGAATGGCGCGACAACTTCGTATCGGAACATGTTCGAATCGGAAACGTGCGCAACAACTGATCGAGGGTTTCGCGAATAGCCCACGCTGCGGCATAGGGGCCGAAGTACCGCGTGCCCTTGCGCTTATCGCCGCGCATCACGGTGGCCCGCGGCCATTCATCGTCCACCGTGACGGCCAAGAATGGGTAGCTCTTATCGTCGCGAAGGTCGATATTGAAACGCGGCTCGTGCTGTTTGATGAGGCTGTACTCGAGCATGAGCGCTTCGAGTTCATTGCGAACCTGAATCCATTCGACCGTCTCGGCCGTGGCCACCATCTGAGCGGTGCGGGGCGCGAGATGGACCGGATCTTGGAAATAGTTCGACAGACGCGACCGAAGGCTCTTGGCCTTGCCGACATAAATGACGCGACCGTTGATGTCCTTGAATTGATACGAGCCGGGCTCGTCAGGAATCGTGCCGGCCGGCGGTCGCTGCACCATTCGCACGATCGTATGGGTCATCCGAGGCAAACAAGCCGCTCGGTGCCTATGCTGTCGGAGTCGGCCTGGTATCCGGCGACATATCGAGACCCGAGGCCGACAACCCCGTGGCGTGGCGACCAGGCTGCCCCCACCGGCCACTCATCGGATCTCCCCGGCCCTTCCAGGGAGTGCACCACAACATGCTTCGCCTCCAACTACCGCTCGGTGAGCGCTACACAGACGCCACACCCGGCGAACTCGCGGA
>JALQSZ010000539.1 GCA_023264135.1 Acidimicrobiales bacterium | reverse complement strand
ACGGACAGGATTGCTGCAGTGGGGTCTGCCTTCTGCTGTCCAGCAATGTCAGGAGCAGAACCGTGTACTGGCTCAAACATGCTGGGGAATGCATTGGTGGGGTTGATGTTTCCACTTGCTGCCAAACCAATTCCGCCACTTATTGCTGCAGCGAGATCGGTGAGGATGTCGCCAAACAGGTTGTCGGTGACAATCACGTCAAAGCGTGCTGGGTCGGTCACAAAGAAGATAGTGGCCGCATCGATGTGCAGGTAGTCCACCGTGACCTGAGGATATTCAGCGGCCACCTCGTTGACGATGCGACTCCAGAGCGAACCAGCGTTGACCAAAACGTTTGTTTTGTGAACCAAGGTGAGCTTCTTACGCTCACGCTTGGCAGCGAGCTCGAAGCCGTAGCGCACTAGTCGCTCAACGCCGTGAGCGGTGTTCACGGAGAGTTCGTTCGCGATTTCAAACTCGGTGCCCTGACGAAGTGCGCCACCATTACCAACGTAAGGACCTTCGGTCCCTTCACGCACGACAACAAAATCCA
>JALQSZ010000538.1 GCA_023264135.1 Acidimicrobiales bacterium | reverse complement strand
CCCGTAGGTTTCGCTCACTGCAGCAGTGCCACGGATGGTTGCGAGGTGGTTAGCAACCAAATGCATCGTGGAGTCGTAGCGACGCAATACGCCAAAGGCCCAGTCGATGAACTCTGCGATTGTTCCCTGAAACGAGCCGTGGGTGTCGGTGGCGTCGGGGTGAAAGCAGTTCGCAACGAGGTCGTGATCGAGTCGGTCGATGCCACGGCAGTAACTCAACATGAGGTCGCTGATCGCGAGGCGGTCCGCCAGCGCGTCAGGGGTCGGGATGCCCGGGTGGGCGGCGTCAGGGCTCACTCCCGTGCAGGCTAGGTGTCTGCCATCATCAAGGGCGACCACTGGGGTGTCCTAGCGGTTGGTGTCCCGAACCTCGGGCCCGTGCAGGAGCCACGTGTGACTACCTCCGTCGAATCTGATCTCTCGCTTTGGCAGAAGGTGCTGCATCGCAGCGCCGAACTGACGAGCGCGGTTCGGTCGCGGATGTCGTGGAGCGCGTGGATGATCACCGTTCTTGGCCTCGCCACGTTGATCTCG
>JALQSZ010000537.1 GCA_023264135.1 Acidimicrobiales bacterium | reverse complement strand
GTGGTGGGGTAGGCCATGCCGGCAGCAAAACCACCGATCAACCGGGATAGTGCCAGCATTTCAACGCTGGGGGAGAGTGCCGACATAAAGGCTGCCGGGACACCGACGATCAAACCGCCCAACAACATCAACTTGCGGCCATAACGGTCACCCAGGGCACCCAAGTAGAGCACGGTTGCAGCGAGGCCGAGGGAGAATCCGACCGCGACAACGTTCAAGCCTGCTTGAGAAGCACCCAGGTCGCGACCGATGTCTGGAAGACCCACGTTGGCTACAGCCAAGTTCATGTTGGCCACCCCGGCACCCAGAATCAGTGCCGTGAGCACCAAACCAGCCTTCTTGGGGGAGGTGCTGGGTGGAAGTGCGACGGTCGCTGAAGATGCCATACCCCTATCTTGCCTGTTATGCTGGTCAAGCACTCCATTTATGGGGTGACTTCGCGTGCCCAACACGCATGACAAAACCCTTCGGTCGAAACTGAGCAATCAGATTCGCGGGAATTGCATCGGGCACTAGGGCGAGAACCAACCGGTCC
>JALQSZ010000536.1 GCA_023264135.1 Acidimicrobiales bacterium | reverse complement strand
GGATCGTGCTGGTCTGGAACGACCCGATCAATTTGATGTCCTATGTGTCCTTCGTGTTCCAGAAGTTGTTCGGCTATTCGAAGGAAAAAGCCGACGCCTTGATGCTGGATGTCCATGAAAAAGGCCGGGCGGTGGTGTCCTCGGGTCCCCGGGAGCGGGCCGAGCTGGATGTCTTCCGCCTGCACGAACACGGCCTGTGGGCCACGATGCAGCAGGACACATGAGGAATCGACGCCGCGGTGGGCCGGTGGAGGCCATCGGTGATGGCACATTCGCCTTGAACCTGTCTGCCCAGGACCGTGAAACAATGGCATCGCTCGTGGACCAGCTCGACGAACTCGTCGCGTCCGGTCCCGCGGACCCACGCCTGCGAAGACTGTTTCCCGTCGCCTATCACGACGACCCGGAACGGGACGCCGAGTACCAACTCCTCATGCACGATGAACTTCGGCGTTCACGAGCCGCTTCGATCGCCACCGTGCGCGAGGTTCTGGCCTCCTCGGCCCCGCTCGAAGCCAGCCAATTGCATGGCTTCATGA
>JALQSZ010000535.1 GCA_023264135.1 Acidimicrobiales bacterium | reverse complement strand
TATGTCTAACATAAAGCTCTGTGAGTCTTTTATTTAAGTACTTGCTCTCGTCGAGGTGACGTTTTGCATCTTCAAATTCAAGTTCTTGTACATGCACACTGCCACTTGTGCCTCTTGTTCCTGAACTTACTCGGTGAATCATAGTCCGACTTTCTGGTAACACAATGCGCTTTCCTGGTGCACCTGCTTGTGCTAAGAAACTGCCCATGCTGGCTGCTTGACCCATAACCATTGTATGCACTGGTGTTTTTACAAACTGCATTGTGTCGTAGATAGCAAGTCCTGCTGTCACACTGCCTCCTGGTGAATTGACATACAACTTAATTGGTTTGTCAGGATTTTGGCTTTCCAAGAACAGCATTTGTGCTACAATAAGATTAGCCATAGTGTCTTCTACAACACCCTGCATCATAATGATACGGTCTTTCAGTAGTCTACTGTAAATGTCATAACTGCGTTCGCCTTTGCTTTCGCTTTCAACTACAATTGGTACTAGTGGCATGTGTTTTCCTTTAATATACTTTTAAGATTACTGTGTCT
>JALQSZ010000534.1 GCA_023264135.1 Acidimicrobiales bacterium | reverse complement strand
GAGGGCTAGGTGCCGGAGCCAATCCGGAGGTGGGGCGTAAGGCCGCTGAGGATCACCTCGAGGAGATCGAGGAAGTGCTCCAGGGCGCCGACATGGTGTTCGTGACGGCGGGTGAAGGCGGAGGCACCGGAACCGGTGGCGCACCGGTCGTTGCGAAGGTCGCGCGATCCCTTGGTGCATTGACCATCGGTGTGGTGACGCGCCCCTTCGGGTTCGAAGGCCGTCGCCGCCAGGTGCAAGCCGACCAGGGCGTGGAGGATCTGCGGGCTGAGGTCGACACCCTCATCGTCATCCCGAACGATCGACTGCTGTCGTTGGCGGATCGCGAGATCAGCGTGATCGACGCGTTCCGACAAGCCGACCATGTCCTGCTCCAAGGCGTGTCCGGCATCACCGACTTGATCACCACACCTGGCTTGATCAATTTGGACTTCGCCGATGTCAAGAGCGTCATGCATGCCGCCGGATCCGCGTTGATGGGCATCGGCTCGGCTCGCGGTGAGGATCGAGCAATGCAGGCTGCGGAGAAGGCGATTTCGAGC
>JALQSZ010000533.1 GCA_023264135.1 Acidimicrobiales bacterium | reverse complement strand
ATATACCAAAAAAACCAGGAGAAAGTATAACAAAAGGTATGAGGATAATCCAGGTTTGAAGATCAAGCCTAGACGTCATATACTTTTTGCAATAGACACTTCAGGTTCAGTAAGCACCAATGAACTTAAAGAATGTATAAATGAGTTATATCATATACATAAAACCGGCACAGAAATCACCGTGGTTGAAGCTGATGCAGCAATAAGTCACATTGCTAAGTTCAATCCAAAAAAAGATTTTCATATACACGGTAGACGTGGAACTAGTTTCCAACCTGTCATAGATTATTTCAATGAAAATGTACACAAGTATACCTGTCTGATTTATTTTACAGACGGTGAAGCACCTGCCCCAACACCTGCAAAAGGTAGAATGCTTTGGGTACTGAGCAGTCAGTCCCCGCTTAATCCAGAATTAGTAGGTCCACAAATTAAACTTAATTAAAATGTCAACAAACGCACAAGTAAATTTAAACATTGATGAAGCAAAAGACTTCTTAAATCATATTGTAAGTAATAACCGCTATCTTCAACAAGATGGTAA
>JALQSZ010000532.1 GCA_023264135.1 Acidimicrobiales bacterium | reverse complement strand
CAACCAGACCCACCAACCTTTGTCGAGACAACGCCAAAACGAAGGATGACGGAAACGTTGTTCAGAGTTAATGGACGAGCAGTACGAGGCGTGAGGCGCCGCCGCATACATCTGTATGCAAGGTTGCCGAACAACAAAGTAATGCGAAGTTCAGAGGGGGATTAGCTCAGCTGGGAGAGCACCTGCTTTGCAAGCAGGGGGTCGTCGGTTCGATCCCGTCATCCTCCACCATCCTTTGGTGCAGCGCTTGAGACCTGGATTTAAGTAAATGACTCACGGGTTATTTAGTTAAATCTAGTAGGAAACACTACTCGGTTTGCTCTTTAACAATTTGGAGAAGGACGTATACAGGTGCCGACAAACTAAGCCTGTATACGAGTTGTGATTGCATCGTAGGACTTCCGGATTACTCATGCCGGAGGGACTGCAAACACGGCGATTGTCTGGTTTAACAGCTAGGCTAGACGAATCGCCACTTAGAGCTACCTATGACATTGGGTCTCGTAAGAGAGTTCAAGGTTATAGGGTCAAGTGACTAAGTGCAT
>JALQSZ010000530.1 GCA_023264135.1 Acidimicrobiales bacterium | reverse complement strand
TGGGCGTTTTCGTGCTTCTGGCCTTCCAGTCGGCCAAGTACGCCATCACCGTCGCCGGGATGACCTTCACCGTCATGACGATGATGACCCTCCTCGGCGACCCGATCCTCGAGACGTCTGGCCTGCGTGTGTTGATGACCGTGATAGCCGGAGTCATCACGGCACTCGCCGCCGTGGTGCTGTGGGTGATGGCCCGGCGTCGATCCGGTCGCCCGGCACCGGACGGTCGCTAGGCCCCCGCTCGCAGGCCCGTCGCACCACATCGCCGCGCGTGCCGGTAGCATTTCCCGGTCCCCGCAGTGGACAGGCCGCCTTAGCTCAGGGGTAGAGCAACGCACTCGTAATGCGTAGGTCCGGGGTTCAAATCCCCGAGGCGGCTCCATACGGAAACTCGTTTCGTGGGTGATGCGTCAAACGCCCTTGCCTATGACCGAAGTTCAGCTAGGTATCTGTGTCGTATTGCGCGATCTGTTTGGACAGTTGTTTGGTCATTCGCGCCACTAGTTGCCGGCGGGCCGATGGATCTGCCAGAGGCTGCATTTCGGGAGG
>JALQSZ010000052.1 GCA_023264135.1 Acidimicrobiales bacterium | reverse complement strand
GTTCATCGAGGCGCCCAGCAAGTGCAGCACCAACGTGGAGAGGCCGTTCGATGGTGTACTTGCCCGACTTGTACCGAACGATTCGGCGTGCAGTTTCAAGATCGACATCACCGCGAGCGGCGCCGAGAACATCGAGAAACTGGCCGATATTCAATTCAATTTTGAGTTCGTTCCAAATGTTGAATGCTGCGGGCGGTGCCGATGACATCAACCGGTCGGCGTACACCTCGGCGAGATCGCCAACCAGAATCGCTACGCCTTCACCAAAGCGGCGAGATTCACCGTTCCAGGTGCTGGTTCTGTGATCGGCCTCGAAAGAAATGTGAATCGTAGGTTCACCCCGGCGAGTCGAGGAACCGTCCATGACGTCGTCGTGCACGAGCGCAAACGCATGGAGCAGTTCGAAGGCGGCGCCGGTGTCGACGATCGCAGGATCGGAGGGATCGCCGCCTGCTCCCACGAACGCCCAATGACAGAACGCGGGTCGGAGTCGCTTTCCGCCGTCGACCACAAACCGCGTGAGAAGTTCGAGCGGCGCTTCGAGGTCGGCGTCGACAGTGATCCAGCGAGCGCGCTCTGCTTCGAGGATCGATACGAGTCGCGCTTCAACCGGTCCGGCGACAGCGGCGAGGACCGCAGGAATAGCAACGGGGGAGGTGGAAGTCACTCGTCCTCTTCGTCGTCGCTGTCGAGTGCATCGAGATCAGCAACGATTCGGGTGACTTCAACCTGCGCGTTTTCAAGACGTCCGCGACACAATTCGATGAGATCGGCGGCGCGTCGGACTTGCTCGGCTAAACGATCGACATCAACATCGTCGGCCTCAAGCTCGGCAAGGATTTCTTCGAGTTCAGCAACAGCATCTGCGTAGCCGAGGGACTCTGCGGTGGTCTTCTTGGTTGCCATGGTGTCTCTCAATCAATGTCGGTTGCAGTGCTGGTGATCGTTCCATCGGCCACGGTGGTGACGAGGGTGTCGCCTGGCGCGACATCGGCGCTTCGACGTACGACGGTACCGTCCGCAGTGCGGGTGATCGACCAGCCGCGGGCCAGGGTTTGGACAGGGTCGACGGCACGAAGTCGGGCGGTAAAGAGTTCAAGCGCCTGCTTTTCTGACTTCAGCGAAGTGTCGATCGAGCGGGAGAGTCGCGAAGTGGTTGATGTCATGCGATGACGTTCCACCGTGAGGCGAGTTCGTGCGCCCATCGCTGCGTGCCCGGCGCTTCGGGAGAGCCGCTCGCGTTCGTCAGCGAGAGTCGACGTGACGATCTCTGCGATCTCGGCCCACGCGATCTCGCTTCGATTGACGACGTCGAGCGCGATGTCGATGAGTGCCTCTGCGCACGCGGTAGGTGTTTTGTTGGCGGTATGTGCAACAACGTCGGCGACGCTGGTGTCGATTTCGTGACCGATTCCGGTAAAGACAGGGATCGATGACAGTGCAATCGTTCGCGCAACAAGCTCGTGATCGAACACGGCAAGGTCGAGTCGCGATCCGCCGCCGCGAACCAATGCGATGACATCCATGCCCAAGCGTTGTGCGGTGCGAAGTGCTGCGGCAATCGTCCGCTCGGCTCCGGCCCCTTGGACTTTGGAATCGAGAAATGACACTCGCCAAGGGAGCTGACTCTCGACGAGCGAGTGCATGAAGTCGGCTTGAGCGGCACTTTCATCGGCGGTGATCAGCGCGATGTGAAGAGGCATCGCAGGAAGCGAAAGCATTCGATTTCGGTCGATGAGGTTTTCGGCGCGCAAGAGCGCGAGCACTCGCTCGCGCTCAGACTCAAGCGCTTCAAGTGTGAAGGCGGGATCGATGTCTTGCATCGAAAGTTGCAGTCGGCCGCCGGCGAGCCAAAGTTCGAGTGGGCCGCGAATGCGAACTTTGACGCCTTCTTCTAAACGAACAGTGCCGGCATCTCGAAGTTTCTGATCGACGCGCGATCGTGTGCGACTCCAAAGGGCGACAGGAACTTTGGCGCTGACCACTCCCTTTTCGTCTCGATCAACAAGATCGAAATAGAAGTGTCCACGAGATTCCCGGGGTCCGGAGATTTCTCCGTCGACCCACACCGCTCCACCAAGGCGATCCTTAATGGCATCAGCGGTGGCGGTCATGAGTTCGGTCACCGTGTAGTTCTCGCCGGGCATGGGCGGCACGGTAGCGGGCGATTGCCCTCATAGAGTCAGGCGATGGGATCTTTCCGAACTCCTGGCGTAACGCGCCGCTCTTTTGGGGTCGCTCTCGTCCTCGCAGCCACACTGGTGTTCGCCAGTTGCGGTTCGTCATCTTCAGGAACATCATCAACAACAACGACCGATGCACCATCGGTGGCATCGTCGATTCCTCCCTCTCCCTCGACGATTCCCGCGACCCTTCAAGGTCCGTGTTCGGCGTTGGCGTCGGCGCTCGCAATGAGTGAGCTGCATCCGAAGAACAAGGGCAACTGGTCAGCCGAACAGCAGCGAATCCTTACCGACGCTGCGAGCAACATTGCGCTCTTTGATGCGGCAACGGCTGGCGTACCGGAGGATGTGGCAACAGCTCTCGGAACATTGAAGGGCTATTCCACGTGGCTCGGAAAAGCGATGGCGAGCGCGCCGAACTTCGATGCTGCAGTCACTGCGGTGAATGCGTACCCCGATCTCGTCGGGGCATCGCTCGCAACATCAATTGTCGACAACTGGAAACGCAAGAACTGCTGAGCGTTACTCCTGAACGAGCTCGATCAGCGTTCCGAGTGCGTCTTTCGGATGAATGAACGCAACCGTCGTGCCACGTGAGCCGGGTCGGGGCGCATCGTCGAGCACACGGAAACCTTGGGCCTTCACTGCATCGAGCGCTTCTCCGCAATCAGCAACGCGGTAGCCGACGTGATGGATGCCAGGGCCGCCGCGAGTGTTGAGCCACTTCGCAACCGTTGAATCGTCGCGAGTTGGAGTGAGGAGCTGCACATAGCTCTCGGCAACTTTCAGTAGCGCTTCTTCAACGCCATCGCTCTCAACAACTTCGCGATGATCGACGACCGCGCCAAAGGTTTCGCGGTAGTAATCGATTGCCGCGCCGAGATCGGGAACCGCGATTGCGATGTGATCAATTTCGGTGAGTAGTGGCTTTTGGTTCGCAGCGGCTTCGCTCATTTGAACTCCAGATTCGTCTTCGCCGGGACGGCGTGCAGTGATGGCCATGATGTTCGTTCTTCTTTTTGGTTACGCGTTTTTGTTACGCGCCGTGACGACGGAACGCGGTGATTCGGTCCTCGCCAACCTTGGCGCGGAATTCGGGATCGTCGATTCCGAGTCCCTCCGAGGGAGCAAGGCACAACACGCCGATCTTGCCCTCGTGCAGGTTCTTGTGAACCTGATACGCGGCTTCGCCGGTTTGCTCAAGCGGGTACACCGCAGAAAGGATCGGCTGAATCTTGCCTTCGCAGATGAGTTGATTTGCAGCCCACGCTTCGGCGTAGTTCGCGAAATGGGAGCTGATGATGTTCTTCAACTTCATCCAAAGATGACGGTTGTCGTACTCGATCATGAAGCCACTCGTGGCGGCACAGGTGACGATCGTTCCACCGCGTGCCGCGACAAAGACCGATGCTCCAAAGGTTTGGCGACCGGGATGTTCGAACACGATGTCGACATCGCGGCCGATCATCGAACGAATGTCTTTACCAAGACGTCGCCATTCAGATTCGTCTTGCGTGTGTTCGTCGGCCCAGAACTTGTAGTTCGCTTCTCTACGATCAATGACGTGCTCAACGCCGAGGTCATTGAGCAGAGCGACCTTCTCTGGTGAGGAAACAACACCGACCGGTGTGCCGCCACCATTGAGGATGTACTGAACGGCATAACCGCCAAGGCCACCCGATGCGCCCCACACGAGAACAGCGTCGCCTTGTTTCATCTGTGCAGCGTTCTTGCTCACGAGCATGCGGTAACTCGTGGAGTTGCACAGTGCATTGACCGATGCTTCTTCCCACGACAGATGCGCAGGCTTCGGCATGAGTTGGTTTGCCTTGACGACAGAAAGTTCGGCGAGTCCGCCGTAGTTCGTTTCGAAACCCCAAATGCGTTGGTTATCGCCGAGCATCGAATCGTTATGACTTGACGGATCTTGATCGTCGACGTAGTTGCAATGAACGACAACCTTGTCGCCAACTTTCCACTTGCGAACCGCGCTGCCGACGCGCAACACCACACCAGAAGCGTCGGAACCGACAGCGTGGAATGGCTGATCGTGGCGTGCGCCCCAGTAGCTCTCTTTGCCGAGTCGCTTGAGGAACCCAAATGTGGATACCGGTTCAAAAATTGACGACCACACGGTGTTGAAGTTGATCGAACTGGCCATGACGGCGATGACCGCTTCATCGGGTGCCAACTCGGGCATCGCGATCTCTTGGAGATGGAGCGACTGGCGCGGGTCTTTGTCTCCCGATTCCATGCCGTCGAACATCGTCTGTTCAGAGGCCAGAACGACGGTGGCCTTATAGGACTCGGGCAGGGGAATCGCGGCGAGTTCCTCGCCCGGGGCACCCTGGATGATGGCGTCGATGATCTGCTGCATGGGGCGGCACGCTACCGGTCCTGCCGATGCCGGGGCCATGTGATCGACGACCGAATGCTCATGAGGCCTCGCGAGTTACCGGCGGGTAGAGTTCGGCCCCGGGACAGCACCGTCCCTCCAGCCGACCATCTGTCTGAGTTGGCGGCTAGGTACTCATCCTCTTGGAGGTTCAGACATGGCTGGATCGGTCATTCTCGCTGGCGCCCGTACTCCCATTGGCAAGCTCTCCGGCTCTCTTGCTGGTTTCGAAGCCACCGACCTCGGTGCGATCGCCATCCGCGCAGCGCTTGAGCGCGCCGGACTCACCCCCGATCAGATTGACTACGTCTTCATGGGTCAGGTGCTCCTTGGCGGCGCCGGTCAGATGACAGCACGTCAGGCATCGACCAAGGCCGGCATCCCGATGTCGGTGCCGTCGACCACCGTGAACAAGGTGTGCCTTTCGGGTCTCAACTCGATTCACCTCGCCGATCTCTACATCCAGTCCGGCGAGGCCGACATCGTTGTCGCCGGTGGCATGGAGTCCATGACGAATGCTCCGTACCTCATGCCTGGCGCACGCGCTGGTCTTCGCATGGGCGATGGCAAGGTCGTCGACTCGATGATGTTCGACGGTTTGTTCTGCGCCATCGACCAAATGGCGATGGGTGCCGGTACCGAAAAGTACGCGGCCACTGCCGGCATTAGTCGTGAATCGCAAGACGCACTTGCCGCGCTTTCGCATGCACGTGCAGTCAAGGCGCAAACCGACGGTCTTTTCAATGACGAAATCGTCAAGGTTGAGATTCCGCAGCGCAAGGGCGACCCCAAGTTGTTCTCGGAAGACGAAGGTGTGCGCGCCGAAACCACCTACGACTCGCTCAGTGGCCTTCGTCCTGCGTTCGATAAGGCCGGAAACATCACTGCCGGCAATGCGTCGCAGATTTCCGACGGTGGTGCTGCCGTCATTGTTGCGTCAGAAGCTGCCGCCGAACGTCTTGGCATTACGCCGCTCGGCCGCATCATCGGTTACGGACAGGTTGCTGGTCCCGATGCGTCGCTTCTCGATCAGCCGGCAAACGCGATCAACAACGCGCTTGATCGAGTCGGCATGAAGGTCAGCGATCTTGATCTGTTCGAACTGAACGAAGCATTCGCAGCAGTCGGTGTTGCGTCAATGGCCAAGCTCGGCATCACCGACGAAATCACCAACATCAATGGCGGCGCAATTGCCCTTGGTCACCCGATCGGTATGTCGGGTACTCGCGTTGCATTGCACATGCTGATGGAACTCAAGCGTCGTGGTGGCGGCAAGGGTGCTGCTGCACTTTGCGGTGGTGGCGGTCAGGGCGACGCCATCCTTCTTGAGTCGATCTGAGTTAGTCGACGTCGCGGCGGCCCTCGAGGGCGCGGCCGAGCGTGAGCTCGTCTGCGTACTCGAGGTCGCCACCGACAGGCAGTCCGCTGGCAATTCGTGTGACACGAATGCCAAGTGGTTTCAGTAAGCGACCCAAATACATCGCCGTGGCTTCGCCTTCGATGTTGGGGTTCGTGCAGAGAATGACTTCTTCAATGCCCTCGGGTTCAATGCGGGCAAGAAGTTCTTTCACGCGCAATTGATCGGGGCCGATGCCTTCGATGGGACTGATTGCGCCTTGCAGCACGTGATAGCGACCGCGGTATTCGCCGGTCTTTTCCACCGCAACGATGTCGCGCGGTTCTTCAACAACGCAGACAACGCTTGGTTCGCGACGTGAGTCACTGCAAATGCCACAGGAGTCGCCTTCGGACACGTTGAAGCATGTTGCGCAGAAACTGACGCGCTCTTTGACGACGGCGATTGCGCCGGCAAGACGAAGTGCATCTTCGGTCGGAAGTTTCAAGAGATGAAATGCAATGCGTTGCGCGGACTTTGGCCCGACTCCAGGGAGACGACCGAGTTCGTCGATGAGGTCCTGTACCGGACCGGCATAGACGCTCACGCGTGATCGCCGTCGGTCGGTGCGTCGAGTTCGATGATGTCGTTGGGTGCACCGAAGAGACCCAGCGATTCGAGATCGGCGAGTCCACCAAGGTCACCGAGATCACCAAGGTCGGGCATCCCGGCGGTTTGGAATGGACCAAGAACTTCTTGTTGCATTTCGTCGATCTGTGCAAGCGCATCGTGGAACGCGGCAAGAACGAGATCTTCAAGCATTGCGACATCGGAGGGATCGACAGCTTGTGGAGAAATCGAAACGTTGAGCACCTGCAACGAGCCGGTGACTCGAATAGCGACAGCGCCGCCACCTGCTTGTCCAACAAATTCACGCGATGCGGCGTCGGCACGCGCCGCTTCGAATTGCTGTTGCATGGCCATCGCTTGGCTCAGCATCGAACCGAGATCGAATTGATCTGACATGTGGGCTCCGAAAGGGGCGAGGGGGAGGGGAACTATTCGTCGTCGTCGACGAGCGACGCGCCGGGAAACACTGCAGCGATGCGATCGACACCGGCAGTCGCTGTTCCACGAGCATTGGTGAGGTCGTCGAGGTCGATTGATTCGTCGATGGGGTTGTCGTCGGCTGCTGCGCGACGCGAGGCGGCAACTGCACGCGGTGCGGAAGGATCGGGCGCGGAACCATCGACGACAAGTCGAATGGGAACGGCCGTGCCGAAATGGGCCGACAGCACCGATTCGACTTCGGGTCGGAGTTCTTCGCATCGGGTTGCGTGCGGTTCGTTGGGAAGACCGAACACCGCAACACCGTCGACAACATCGACCCAATGACCGCCGGAAAATCGAGCGCGGGATTTCTGCGGAAGAGCGGGAAGAAGCGTGTCGCTCCAGATGCGAGTGAGATCAACCAGCGCCGGCATTGTTCCGCCCGTTGGCGCAGGCGCGGGCGCCGGCGCTGATGGAGCGACGGGTTCCGCGGGTTCGGCCGGTGGTGCTGTATCGGTTGGGGCATCGTGAGCAATAGGTTCTGGCGCCGGTGCTTTGGGCGCAGCTGGCGTGGAGGGAGCCGATGCGCTGGCGGCCGGAGCAGCACCGGGTCGCGACGGCCGCGCTGGACGACCAGCGGCGGGTCGAGGTGCTGGTCGACCAGGACGCGCGCTTTCGTCGGCACCTGAACGGCGAGCGAGCTCTTGGCGCGCAACATCGGCAGGACGGCTTCCGGCAGGCGGCATTGGGCTTGCGTCGGCGTGTTCGTCGTCGGTGTCGTCGTTGGCAACGGGGGGAGGAGGCGCGGTGGGCCGAGCCGGACCAGGGCTCGCGAGCGCGGGATCGACCGCAGCAACAACGCCGTCGCGTTCGAGACGCGAAATGCGATCGGCAAGTGACGACAGTGAAACATCGGCATCGTCGCGAGTGAGGCGAACGAGTGCGACTTCGAGCGGAATGCGCGGATCGAGCGCGTCTTGAATGCCAACGAACGCTTCGCCCAGAGATTCGAGTGCGCGAGTTGCACCTGCCGCGCCAAGGCGACGGCCTTGTTCGGTCGCGCGTGCACGGTCGGAATCGGTGAGTCGTGAAAGATCGGCACCAACCGAGGCGAGGAAGACGTCGCGCAAACGGGCAATAAGCGCCTCGCCAAGAACGCGCGGATTACGACCGCGTGACAACGCGCCTTCGACTGCGATGAGCGCGCGACCGGTGTCGCGTTCGCATAACGCTTCGACAAGTTCGTCGACAGCATCTTCGGAATCGGGAATGCCTCCAGCAGCAACAACGCGGTCGAGAGCAGAAAGCGTGTCGCGAGCAGAGCCGGCGCCGACACGCAAGACATAGGCGCGACCTTCGGGTGAAAGTTCGAGACCGGCATCGGCAACAACGTGATCGACAAGACCTTCGAGATCGGCAGCCGAAAGCAGATGCACTTCGAAGTGTTGCGTGCGACTGCGGATGGTCGGCAGGACCTTTTGTGGATCGGTTGTGGCCAGCACGAAGATCACATGCGAAGGCGGTTCTTCAAGTGTCTTGAGCAACGCGTTCGACGCGGCGGTCGAGAGCATGTGCACTTCGTCGAGGATGTAGACCTTGTAGCGCGCCGACACTGGGGCGTAGCGCACGGCGTCGTTGATCTGGCGCACGTCGTCGACGCTGTTGTGGGAGGCGGCGTCCATTTCCAAGA
>JALQSZ010000529.1 GCA_023264135.1 Acidimicrobiales bacterium | reverse complement strand
TCAAGCCGCATCGCCTCGGCGGCCAGCGCTTCGGGAGTGCTGGCACCGTCGAGGAAACTGAACTGGGAATGACAATGCAGTTCGGCATAGGACTCCGACCCCATGGGTCCACCGTATCGAACATGTGTTCGATACGGCAAGCGGCCCTAGGGGACAGAAACCGACCGACACGGCAACCACTGATTCGATCCCGCACCAACCGTGTTAATCGCCGCCACACACACCGAATAAGTCCCACCCGGCAACGACAACGAAGCACTCAACCCATGACTAGCCCCATACCCAGGAAACACCACCGCCAAATCAGGACGATTACCACCCGCCGTCACCGCAACCGCACCAGCAACACCACCACCAGATCCACCGGAAGAGCTACCGCCGCCAGAAGCAGAGCCGCCACCTGAGCTGCTACCGCCTCCACCGCCGAAGCCACCACCAAAGTCGCCACCGCCATAGCCATCCAGGCCAGCAATACCTTCATCGCCACCTGTGTAGCCACCACGTGCAGTTGCTGCAGCTACAGCGGCTGCTGCTGACTGTGCAGGCGATACATCTC
>JALQSZ010000528.1 GCA_023264135.1 Acidimicrobiales bacterium | reverse complement strand
CGCTTCCGTCGAGATCGGCGACATCAACACGAGTGACGACCGACGAGCGACCTCGGCGAAGCACATGCGTGTCGAGAACGAGAGATCCTGTGCCGCGGCTTCCAACCAGTGCATCGGGAGCTCGCCGCACCATGAGATTGGTGGTGACGATCCAATTGGGGAGGCTCGCGAGTCCGGAGGTCATTCCGCCAATGGAATCGATGATGCAGGTGAGGAGGTCAGAGCCGAGTCGTCCGTTGGCGTCAAGCGTGGTGGGCGATCCAGGAAAGTGGCCGCGAGTGTGTGGGAGCACTGCGGTTCCATCACCGATCTCCTCAATCATCATGAGGAGGTACTGCGCGACACCGATTTCCGTCGGACTTCCGAAGCCGCTCATTGTGCGACGACCTCTGTTGTCGCAGTGGAAACGATTTCGCCATTGCCATCTCGAACTTCGACAGCAGTGGTGAGTCGTCCGTTTGTGGCATCGCCGATCGCGGTTGCAGTTGCCGTCAACGGACCAACGCGACCGAGTTCGAGATACGCGAGATGGATGTCGGTGGTGATCGCATCGGTGC
>JALQSZ010000527.1:283-558 GCA_023264135.1 Acidimicrobiales bacterium | reverse complement strand
GTGTCGCGCTTGCCGAAATGGCAGCGAAATCTGGCATTGGTGTTTCGGTCGCTCGAGTTGCCGATGCCGCGGAACTTTTTGCCGAAGGGCCGTCGCGAGTCGTCGTGTGTGTCGAGCCTGAATCAATGGGTGTTGTCGAAAACATCTGCGAACAAGCTGGAGTGCCGGTGTCTCGAATCGGTGTTGCCGGCGGCGATCGCTTCAGCGTCAAGGGTCTTGTTGATCTCTCACTGTCCGATGTGATTGATGCATGGACCAATCACATCCCTGCCGCA
>JALQSZ010000527.1:0-253 GCA_023264135.1 Acidimicrobiales bacterium | reverse complement strand
CGGGTACGGCGCAGGACTAAATCGTGCAGACTGAAGGTGTGACTCCCGACGACGACACACCAAAGGAAGCGTGTGGCGTCTTCGGTGTGTACGCACCGGGTCAAGCGGTGTCACATCTCACGTATTTAGGTTTGTACGCGTTGCAACACCGTGGTCAAGAAGCCGCGGGTATGGCAGTTAGCGATGGCTCAACCGTCACCGTCGTAAAAGACACCGGTTTGGTATCGAACGCGTTCGACGACCGAACACTCGC
>JALQSZ010000526.1 GCA_023264135.1 Acidimicrobiales bacterium | reverse complement strand
AGATGGGGGACTCAACGCGAGTCTGTGCAAGTTCTGGGTGAGTTCGGTGCCATTCAACAACATTCAGCCGATTGACGAGGTTGCCGATCGCCATACCTTCTGCAGCAGCAATGCCAATCTCGGTGAGCTGGCCTTCGGTCTGCGCGGAAGAAAGAAACACCTCGAGTCCATCACGAAATGTCGGATCGCCGAAGTCGGTGAGTCCGCTTGCAAGTTGGCTCGCTTGCGCAAGAAGTTGGTCGATCGTCGTTGTCATAGGACTCCCCCCGGTGTCGGGTCGAACCGTAGCCGTTGGCGCGAAGTTCCAAGGCCGACAGCGGGTTCGGGCTGCTAAACACGAACTATGACAAGCGATCAACCTCTTGCCGGGTTACGGGCTGTTGTTGTTGGCGGAAGTAGCGGTATCGGGCTGGCAACGACGCGACTCCTTGCCGCCGATGGTTGTCGAGTCACAATCGCGGCGCGCGACGAATTGCGAATGAGGAGCGTCGTTGATTCGTTTGCTGCAGAAGGTCTTGAAGTCGGTTCGGTTGCATGCGACACGATGGTCGAAGCCGATAT
>JALQSZ010000525.1 GCA_023264135.1 Acidimicrobiales bacterium | reverse complement strand
CGCTACGCCGACTCGTTGATGAGCGAACTCTCCACCGGCACACGACGAATCGTCGAGCTCGGAGCCCTCATCGCCCTCGACTCGCGCCTGTTGCTCCTCGACGAGCCGACGGCCGGTGTGGCGCAGAAGGAGACCGAAGCGTTCGCGCCGCTCATTCGCACCATCAAGGACGAACTGGGTGCGGCGATTCTCATCATCGAGCACGACATGCCGATGGTCATGTCGATCAGCGACCGCATCTACTGTCTCGAGGCCGGTCAGGTGATCGCCGAAGGAACGCCGGCCGAGGTTCGCTCCAATCCGGCCGTTATCGCGAGCTACCTCGGAACCGACGAACGAGCGATCCAGCGCAGCAACACAGGGGAGTGATGTCCGTGGCTTCCACGTTCTCGCACGTTCTCTCACCCGGTCGTATCGCCGGTCTCGAACTCGACAACCGTGTCTTTCTGCCGGCGATGGACATGAACCTCTGCGAGGAGGGCCACATCTCCGACGGCGAGATCGCCCACTACCGGGCGCGGGCAGCCGGCGGTACCGCCATGGTCATCACCGGCACTGGCG
>JALQSZ010000524.1 GCA_023264135.1 Acidimicrobiales bacterium | reverse complement strand
GGTCAATGTAGGCGGCGATGATGAGAAGCCCCATCGCGATGTCGAGGGTGCCTCGCACTTTCCTCGAGGAGGCAATCACGGAACCGTTATCCACGGTTGACCAACTTACCTCGCTGAGGGCGAATTCTGTGGTGTCACTCAGCGCCCGTAAGGAATCGATTCCTACACTCGTGAGCATGGGAGTTGATTCGACCGGACCATTTGACTTACTCACGGGGTTGCCCGTTCACGTGTTCATCACCCACGCGGTCGTGGTACTTGTCCCTCTGGCTGTCCTGAGCCTGATTCTGGTCATCGCTTTTCCGAGGCTTCGCCAGCACTACCGTGCTCCCGCCGTCGCGCTAGCAGTGCTGGGTGCCATCTCCGCAATCATTGCCGAGCAGTCAGGCGAAGCACTCGAAGCTCGTGTGGGATCGGCTGGCCAGCACGCGGAGTGGGGCGAGATGCTGCCTCCCCTCGCTGTTGCTCTCGCGCTCCTTTCAGGTATCTGGCTTATCGTGGCGCGCATGAGCTCGAAGCGTGGAAAAGTCGTGACCGCCCTCATCGGCGGAGTCGTTGTGGTC
>JALQSZ010000523.1 GCA_023264135.1 Acidimicrobiales bacterium | reverse complement strand
GATGGCTGTCGCTGATTCTGCAAGCTCAACGAGGTCCTGGGCGGGCGCATCGGAGGACAATGATTCCCTGCTCTTGAGGGCCCTCGGGAGGGACTTGGTATACCCGAACCCTTTGCCATAGAACCGCGACGTATCTCCGGCGAAATCATCGAAGAGATACGAAGGCTCAAACGCCGCAATGAGGCGTGGACCCAGCACCTCGCTGAGGCCAATGAAGGTAAACGCACTCAAGTAATCAGTCCGTGCTGCCAGTGACCGCTCGATAAAGACCACCCGGTCAGTGTCCATCGCGGTCATATCAACGACATACGAGGCCATCGCCTTCGTCGTGAGGTGATCCTCGGCCCACCGCGAGAGGAACTCTCTCGTCTCGTCGTCAGGTATAGCTGGGCCCTGGGTAACGAGGGAATCGAGGATTGAGCTCACAAGACCCTTCGGATAGTGGGCAAGCGCGTAGGGATGCGATTGCCCAAGCCGCGGCATCAGGGGAATAGCCCCACAAAAAAGTATTTCCAGATGTCGGAAGGTATCCCATCCGCCTTTTCTCGTCGACAGCGCAAAATAGGAACT
>JALQSZ010000522.1 GCA_023264135.1 Acidimicrobiales bacterium | reverse complement strand
TAGGCTCGCAAGATATTGCTCGCGACCTTATCCAGCCTGTTTAAAGTGCCCTCGAGAGGATTCGAACCTCCGACCTTTGGTACCGGAAACCAATGCTCTATCCCCTGAGCTACGAGGGCGGGACTGAACAAGGCTATCAGTCAGGCTATGGGCAACCCGGCCGATAGAATTGAGGACTGTGACCCCTCAAGACTTAGCTCGTGAACTATTTGAGCGCATCATTCTCGTTGCTAGCCGTGGCAATAACGACGCTTCATCACTTTCTATTGATGACGTAGTCCTAGAACGACCTAAAAATCGCGAACATGGAGACTGGGCGTCCAGCATTTCCCTCAAATTGGCCAAACCCTGGGGGCTGAATCCTCGTGAACTTGCTTCTGAATTGGCCAAAGAGCTCGAATCGGTCGAGGGAATATCGTCTGTAGAGGTTGCTGGTCCAGGGTTTATTAATATTCGTCTAAATGCGGCTTCTGCAGGATTACGAGCCAAAAACATTGTTGATTTCGGTTCTGAATATGGAAATGGAACCACCTACAGTGGCGTGAAGTTCAATCTTGAATTCGTCTCGGCAAACCCC
>JALQSZ010000521.1 GCA_023264135.1 Acidimicrobiales bacterium | reverse complement strand
CGTCCGCAGTGCTGGCCGAAGGCTTCTCGCTCAGCACATGTTTGCCGGCCTTCATCGCTTCGATATTCCACGGCCCGTGAAGACCATTCGCTAAGGGGTTATAGATGACCTCAACCTCGGGGTCGGTAATGAGGGAGCGGTAATCATCGACCACGCGACCAATTCCGTGCTCTGCCGCGTACTTCTCTGCTCGTGATCGATCTCTGGCCGCCATAGCGACGAGCTGATCGCCCGTGTGGCGGGCTGGGTCAAAGAGGGCGTTGGGAGCGATGCGCGAGGCGCCAAGAATTCCGATGCGAAGTGGTTCCATTCCTCGACCTTAGTAGGGATGACGGACACTGCTCGCGGTGCTACCCTGTGTCATCCACGGGCCTGTGGCGCAGTTGGTAGCGCGTCTCGTTCGCAATGAGAAGGTCAGGGGTTCGATTCCCGTCAGGTCCACCCATCCAGAAGAAGAGGGTCAGGTGAAGATTCTGAGACTGATTGCCCGGATTGCACTGGGTGGGGCTTTGATTTTCGCTGGGATTGGTCACCTCACGTTCTCGCGTGTGGCGTTCCAAGCTCAGGTCCCCGTGTGGCT